>DATIDZ010000282.1:0-7875 GCA_035456045.1 Caldimonas sp. | reverse complement strand
CCGCGACGGTCGAGCCCGCATCGAGCCAGCGGTCGAATTCGCGCAGCGTGCGTTGACCGATCCAGGTTGCGCCGCCGGCTTCGAAGCAGGCCCGCGCGACGGCCTGGTGGCGTGCGCCCGCACCGGCGTCGGAGCCGCCCGCGACGACGCCACGGGCGGCGGCGATGGCTGCGCCGTCCGCGGTCTCGCCGAGCCAGCGCGGCCACTCGAGCAGGACGCGGCACGCTGACTCGCGAATCATCTCCGCCGACACGGCCCGGGCGCATCGGTCGAGCGTCTCGGGTCCGATCGGCTCGCCCGCAGCCACCGCCCACGCCAGCGCGCCGGCGACCGACTGCGACCGGCCGCACACCGAGAACAGCAGCGGCAGCGCCGCTTGCACCTCCTCGCGCTGGCGCCCTTGCAGCATCGCGCCGGCGATGTCGGGCCGCGACGAGGCGATGTCGACGCGGGCGATGCGACCGCGTTCGACGCGCAGCCCGACGCGCAGTTCGCCTTCAGGGCGCACCGCGGCCTCGCGTCGTCGGGCCGAACAGGAAGTCGCGCTTGCTGATCGGCGGGGCGGGGGACGGCACCGCTGCGGCAGCGCTGAGCGAACGACCCGGCGCGGCGTCGGGCTCGCGCGTCCGCGGATCGAAGAGCGCGTCGAGCGCGGCTTCGGCCGTCGCCCGCGCTGCCGCGTGGTCGACGAACTCGAACATCGGCGAGAACAGCGAGCACGCCAGGTAGTCGCCGAGACGGTCGTCGCGCGCGCCGATGAACTCGAGGACGGCGGCGGGAAAGACGTGATGCCGGCTCTCGCCCTCGCGGACCGACTGCCAGGCCGCGGGCTCGCGCGGCAGCAGCACGAGGTTCATGAACCACGGCGTGACGAGAACGCCGAGCCAGTGCTGCTGCCAGGGTCGAAAGCCGACCGCCTCGACGGCGACTGCCGGATTGAGCACCGGCACGTCGCGCATCGGCCCCCGGCGGATCGATTCGAACGACGCCTGCAGGAGCTCGGCGGGCGATGGCAGCGTGCCGAGCGGCGGGGCGGCGACGTCAGGCATCGAGCACCAGGAAATCCGACTTCAGCGCCGAGCAGTTCGGGCACGTCCAGTGCGGCGGCAGGTCCGCGAACGGCGTTCCCGGCGCGATCTGCCAGACCTCGTCGCCGAGCGCCGGGTCGTAGATGGTCCAGCAGATCTTGCATTCGAGCCGCGTCAGCGGATCCATGCCGGCCTGGCGCGCCGGTGCGTCGGGTCGGGGATCGAAGGACTCGCTCATCGCGCCACCCGGCCAGTCTCACGACGCGACGATCGATTCGCTCATCCAGCGGACGAGGTCGGCGAGCCGCTCGCGGCTTTCCGCCAGGTCCTCGCGGGCGGCGACGGCGACTTCGGGCATCGCGGCGACCTCGACGGTGTCGAGGATCAGCGTCTGCATGTTGTTGAAGTACTGGACACGCCAGACGTCGCGCGCCGCCGTGCTGCTGATGCGGCAGTTGCCGAAGCCGCGCGACAGGATCACGACGGTGCCGCCGTCGAGCACCGCGTCGAGGTGCACGCTGTCCTCTCTCGACAGCGGAAGCAGGGTGAGGTTGATGACGTGCGCCGGCGTGGCCGGCGTGCAGCGGTCGATCGCCTCCTGGAGCTCGTGCAGCAGCGCCGGCACGTTCATCGCGCCGGCCGGCAGCGCCAGCGGGCGAAGCTTGGGCTCGGCGCCGGCCCGCGCCAGCGCGCCGACGACCGGCGGGATCGCCGCGGCCAGCAGGTAGTCGTGCATCAGGCTGCCGTCGGCGCCGACGTGCTGCTCGCGCCAGACGCCGGAGAACACGGTCTCCTGGATGCGGATGCGCGACGGCGCGTCGACGATCGCAGCGACCTCGCCTTCGCCGAGCGTTTCGTTGACGACGCGCAAGGCCTGCGGCGCGAGGCCGACGAGATCGAGCGCTGACAGCACGCCGGTGCCGTCGAGGTCGGGACCGAGGTGATCGAGGAACGCGGCGAGCACGTCGCGCGCGCCTGCGACGTCGCTGTCCGGGCCCGAGTCGGGCACCGCCGGCATCTCGAACGTGGTCATCTCGCGCGGCATCGGCATGTACTCGAGGCCGTCGTCGGGCTCGGCCGCGAAGGCGCGGATGGGAATCGTCGGGTGCTGCATGGCGACTCCCGGGTGTCAGTGGCAGGCCGGTGGCGACGTGCCGTCGTCGGCCGCACGGACCGGGATGCCGACGCCGGGCGGTCGGCTCGGCGCCGCGGCGAGCAGGCTAGCGAGCTCGTCCAGGTACACGTCCCAGTCGCGGATGCCGTCGACGGCGCCGAGATAGGCGCCGTCGCGCAGCATGACGATCGCCGGCCAGCGGGCGAATCCGTAGCGGCCGAGGAGCGCGCGCGATGCAGCGGGAGGCAGCAGGCCGACGCGGAAGCGCCGGCCCGTCGCCGCGTGCAGCTCGGGAACGATCACGGCCAGGTCGAGCGTCTCCTTGAAGCGCTCGGGGTCCTCGACGAAGACGGCCATCGCGTCGCCGCGCTGACCGGCCCACGCATCGAAGGACGCCACGTCGAGGACGCTGCCGCCGGTGCTCGCGACGAGCCGCGCGAGCAGCGGATGCAGCGCGGCTTCCTCGCCGGAGGTGGGGAGTGCGCTCATGGCGCGGCCTGAAGGTGCGCCGGCAGGCTCGGCTCGCGATCGACGAGATCGGCGAAGAACGCATCGAGGGCTCCCTCGCCCTGCAGGACCGCCGTCAGGGCGGCGCGCGCGTCGCGCGTTCGTTCCGCGTCGAGGGCGCTCAGCACCTGTCGTGCGGCGCCGAGCGACGCGAGTACCCAGGTGTCGATCGGCTGCTCGCCGACGAGCCGCATGTCGAGACGCTCGCGCGTGCCGCCGGCCTCGCACCAGGCGAAGCAGCCGTCGATCGAGACGACCCGCAGGGGCTCGCCGATGCACATCAGTCGCGCTCCCGCGGCGTGAAGGCAGCCAGGACGCGCTCGTCGCCGATGCGGCACGCGTCGTTGGCGGAGGGCCGACCCGATTCGTACGCGGCGATCGAGAGCGGCGCAGCGACGACGCTGTCCTGCGGCGGCGTGTCGCGGAGGACCGGGCGAACACCCCAGGCCCGCAGCTCCGCCGCGGCCAGCTCGACGGCTTCGTCGACCCGGTCGCGCACGCACGGGCTCAGGCTGCCGCCGAGGTCGTCGAGGCGCTGAGGCTGGACGCCGATCAGGGTGATCCGCGACGGGAAACGGTCGCGCAGGCGCGCCATCGTCAGCAGTTCCTGGAAGGTCGCCTGGTGCAGGCTCATCATCGTGTCCGACCACGCTGGCACCGCGTCGTCGCGAAAGAGGCGCAGCGTGCCGGGACGCAATCCGTAATCGATGGCGTCGAGAACGAGAACGTAGTCGGCCGCGCAGACCCGGTCGAGCAGGTACATGCCCTGTGTCCCGCCGTCGACCAGCGACACCTGCTCGGGCATGCGGTAGCGCTGGTGCAGCGCCTCGAGCGCCCGCACGCCGAAGCCTTCGTCGGCCCAGAGCATGTTGCCGATGCCGAGCACCAGCACGGAAGGAAGCGGGGCGACGGCGATGCCGGCCTGGGCGGCAGCGGACGCCTCGCTCATCGCTTGGCCACCCGCCAGCCGTTGATCATCGTGCTGATCACCGTTTCGCCGGAGCAGATGTCCTCGCGGATCACCATGTAGAGATGGGCGATGGTGAAGATGATCAGGAACCACATTCCCAGGTGATGCAGCGTGTGCACGTTCTGGCTGTAGCCGAGCAGCGGCAGCACCCACGACGAGAACGCCTTGAAGATCCAGCTCTCCTGGCCGAGCCCCTCGCCGTACAGCGCCAGACCGGTCAGGATCATGAACAGGCTGCCGAGCGCGTACATGAAGCCCATCGCCGACATGGCGAGCGGGTTGTGGCCCAGCCACGCCCGGACCTCCTTCTTGACGAACAGGTAGTGCATGACCTGGTCGTAGAAGCCGCGCCAGAACGGCGCCGTCAGCATCTTCACCGGCACCAGGAACAGCTCGCGGGAATAGGTGTTGCCGAAGAACGCCCAGATCACGCGCCAGACGAACACGACGGCGAAGATCAGGCCGGCCGCGAAGTGCGCGAAGCGGATGTATCCGAAGCCGAAGTGGTCGACGGCCTCGCCCCCGGTCGTCGGCAGCGGCGAGCCGATCAGGTAGCCGGTCACGCCCAGCACCACCATGCAGGCGGCCATCACCCAGTGCCAGACCCGGACCGGAAGCTCCCAGACGTAGGTCGGTGCGATCGTCGTGCTGTGCATCGCGGCCTCCTCAGCGAACGGTGACGCGCGTGATCTCTTCGCCTTCCGGCGACATCACGTGGCTCGCGCAGGCCAGGCACGGATCGAAACTGTGGATCGTGCGCAGGATCTCGAGCGGCTCGTCGGGCTTGGCCATCGCCGTGTTCATCAGCGCCGCCTCGTAGGCGCCGATCTGGTTCTTCGCGTCGCGCGGGCCGGCGTTCCAGGTGGTCGGCACGACGCACTGGTAGTTGTCGATCTTGGTGTCCTTGATCTTGATCCAGTGGCCGAGCGCGCCGCGTGGCGCCTCACAGTAGCCCGCGCCTTGCGCCTGGGCCGGCCAGGTCGAGGGCTCCCAGCTGTCGACGTTGGCCGTGGCGAAATTGCCGGCCTTCAGGTTCGTCATCAGCTTGTCGAAGAAGTAGCGCATCTTGTGCGCCGCCCAAGAGCACTCGAGGCCGCGCGCCGCGGTGCGGCCGAGCGTCGAGAACAGCGCGGGCAGCGGCACGTCGAGCTTCTTCAGCACCATGTCGACTGGCGCCTTGAACTCCGAGTTGCCGCTCGCGTAGCCGATGACGTAGCGGGCGAGGGGGCCGACCTCCATCGCGTGGCCGCGCCAGCGCGGCGACTTGACCCACGAGTACTTGGCGCTCTCGTCGAGCGACTCGATCGCCGTCTTCGTTCCCTTGGTGCCCTTGCCGAGCACGAAGCTGGCTTCGGTGATCCCGTCGAACGGGTGCAGGCCCTTCGACTCGTCGGCGTACTTGTACCAGCTGTGGCCGACGAACTCCTGGATCTGCTCCGGGTCCTTGAGGTCGACCGGCAGGATCTCGGTCAGCTTGCCGTTGACGATCGCGCCGCGCGGAATCAGCAGGCTCTTCGCCGAGTCGTCGTTGGCGATGTCGGGGAAGTCGCCGTACGACAGCAGGTTCTGGCTCGACAGTCCGCCGCCGATGGCGCCCCAGTCCTTGTAGAACGAGGCAATCGCCAGCAGGTCGGGGACGTAGACGTTGTCGATGAAGGCGATGGTGTCGTCGATGATCTTCGACACCATGTTGAGCCGCTCCATGTTGATCGCGCCGACGGCCCCGGTGGACTCGAGGTTGATCGAGCACGGCACGCCGCCGACGAGCCAGTTCGGGTGCGGGTTCTTGCCGCCGAACACCGTCTGGATCTTGACGATCTCCTTCTGGAAGTCGAGCGCCTCGAGGTAGTGCGCGACCGCCATGAGGTTCGCCTCCGCCGGCAGCTTGTAGCCCGGGTGGCCCCAGTAGCCGTTGCGGAACGGGCCGAGCTGGCCCGACTCGACGAACTTCTTGAGCCGCGCCTGCAGGTCGCGGAAGTACCCGGGCGACGACTTCGGCCAGCTGCTGATCGACTGCGCCAGCTCCGAGGTCTTCTTCGGATCGGCCGAGAGCGCGCTGACGACGTCGACCCAGTCGAGGGCGTGGAGGTGATAGAAGTGGACGAGGTGATCCTGCGCGTACAGCGTCGCATGCATCAGGTTCCTGATGATGTTGGCGTTGTCGGGGATCTTGATCTTCAGCGCGTCCTCGACGGCGCGCACCGACACCAGCGCATGCACGCCCGTGCAGACGCCGCAGATGCGCTCGACGAAGGCCCACGCATCGCGCGGATCGCGGCCCTTGAGGATGACTTCGAGGCCGCGCCACATCGTGCCCGTCGATACGGCGTTGCGGATGACGTTCTTGTCGTCGAGGTTGACCTCGATGCGCAAATGGCCCTCGATGCGCGTGATCGGGTCGACGACGACCCGGCGCCCGCTGTTGTCGAGCTTGAAGCCTTGTGTTTCGATGACCGTCATGATCAGTGCTCCACCCGCGCAGGCGTGTCGGCCTGGGTCTTGTTGCGGTCGCTGGCGCGGCGGATCGCGGTGACGGCGGCGTGCGCGACCACCGCGGCCCCCGTGACACCGGCAGCGGCGAAGCCGATCTTGTCGGCGTTAGCCTCGACGCCGAACGCGTTGACGGTCGTGAGGCGGTCGTAGAAGGAGCCCTTGTCCCAGAAGCCTTCTTCCGAGCAGCCGATGCAGCCGTGGCCGGAGCCGATCGGGAACGAGGTGCCCTCGTTCCATCGGGTCGTCGAGCAGGCGTTGTAGGTGGTCGGCCCCTTGCAGCCCATCTTGTAGAGGCAGTAACCCGCCTTGGCGCCTTCGTCGTCCCACTTCTCGACGAACTGGCCGGCGTCGAAGTGAGGCCGGCGATAGCACTTGTCGTGGATCCGCTGGCTGTAGAACATCTTCGGCCGGCCCTGCCGGTCGAGCTCGGGGATGCGGTCGAACGTGGCGACGTACGTGACGACCGCGGTCATGACCTCGGCGATCGGCGGGCAGCCCGGCACCTTGATGATCGGCTTGTCGGTGATGACCTTGTTGATGGGCACGGCGGTCGTCGGATTCGGCTTGGCCGCCTGCACGCACCCCCAGGAGGCGCACGAGCCCCACGCGATCACGGCCTTGGCGTCCTTGGCGACGTGCTTGAGCTTCTCGAGGAAGGGCTTGCCGCCGGGCATGCAGAACATGCCGTCCTCGCCGAGCGGGGGATTGCCCTCGACCGCGAGGATGTAGTTGCCCTTGTAGTCCTTCATGACCTGCTCGAGCGCCGCCTCGGCCTGGTGGCCGGCAGCCGCCATGATCGTGTCGTCGTAGTCGAGCGAGACCATCGAGAGGATGACGTCCTTGGCCAGCGGGTGCGCCGAGCGGATGAACGATTCGGTGCAGCAGGTGCACTCGAGGCCGTGCAGCCAGAGGACCGGGGTGCGCGGCTTGGTCTCCAGCGCGTGCGCGATCGTCGGCGCGAATGCCGGCGCCAGGCCGAGCGACGCCGCGGTCAGGCTGCAGAACTTCAGATAGCTCCGGCGGGTGATCCCCTGCCGTCGCATGACCTCGTAGAAGGTCTCGGTCATCGCGGTCCTCCCGTGCACGTGTCGTGGCCGGTACCGGACCACTCGGCATCAACTGCAACGGAGTGTGGTCCCGCGAGAAGCGCGCTAGCTGATCAAGATCAAACTCGGGGTGGAAATGCCGGCCGCCCCGGCGTCCGGGCCTAGTCGGCGACGTCAGGTTCGAAGAAGAGCCACTGCACCTCCGGGAAGGCTTCGCGGAAGCTCTTCTCGACGCGATTGATGGCCGCGACGAGGGCCGCGGCCGAGGCGGCGGGGCGCATCTTCGCCTTGACCGCGACCATGACGTCGGGGCCCATCTGCTGGGTGAGCAGGTTGTAGATCGACTCGACGTCCTCGTGGCCGGCCAGGTGCGCGCGCATCCGCGCGAGCAGGCGCGCCTCGACGCCCTGGCCGATCAGGAGCGCCTTGATCTGGACGGCGACGAGCACGGCGACGACCACCAGCAGCACGCCGATCGCGATCGAGCCGGCCGCGTCCCACGCCGTATCGCCGGTCGCGACCGACACGCCGATGAAGACGAGCGCGAGCGTCAGGCCGCCGAGGGCGGCGACGTCCTCGGCGAAGACGACGAGGAGCTCGCTGTGGCGGGAGGTGCGGAACCAGCGCCACAGGCCTTGCCGGCCGCGCTCCTTGTTGACCTCGCGGAGGCACCCCCACAGCGAGACGCTCTCGCCGGCGATGCCGAAGGCGAGGATG
>DATIDZ010000281.1:0-7014 GCA_035456045.1 Caldimonas sp. | reverse complement strand
TCACTTGGTGTGCCGGGCATTCTCAAGGCCTACCAGGCCGGCAACGTGACGCTGTCCAACGCCATCGGCACCGGCGTCGCCGACGACAAGTCGATCTACCCGTTCGTGCCGAAGATGATCGAGTTCTACCTCGGCGAGCGCCCGATCCTGAGCAACGTGCCGACCTACGTGTGCCGCGATCCCGATGACCTCGGCTACGTCCTCGACCACTTGGGCGAGCTCGTCGTCAAGGAGGTGCACGGCGCCGGTGGCTACGGCATGCTCGTCGGTCCGGCGTCGACGGCGGCCGAGATCGAGGCCTTCCGCGGCGCGCTCAAGGCCGACCCGAGCCGCTACATCGCCCAGCCGACGCTGGCGCTCTCGACCTGCCCGACCTTCGTCGACAGCGGCATCGCGCCGCGCCACATCGACCTGCGCCCGTTCGTGCTGTCGGGCAAGACGGTGCAGATGGTGCCCGGCGGACTGACGCGCGTGGCGCTCAAGGAAGGCTCGCTGGTGGTGAATTCGTCGCAGGGCGGCGGCACCAAGGACACCTGGATTCTCGAGGCCTAGTCATGGGACCCTCACGCTCACTTCGTTCGCTGCCCTCGCCGGGGACGCGGCCGGCCTTGGGACGGCCCGGCGACCGACCGGGGAGGCTTCACTGATGCTTTCTCGTACCGCCGACCACCTGTTCTGGATGGCCCGCTACATGGAGCGGGCCGAGAACACGGCGCGCATGCTCGACGTCAACTACCAGATGTCGCTCCTTCCGCAATCCGAGGATGCGGCCGAGCGCGGCTGGCGGGGCCTCCTCAGCATCAACGAGATCAGCGGCGACTTCGCCAAGCGCAACGACGCGGTGACGCCGAAGAACGTCATCGACTACATGGTCAACGACGAGCGGAACGGCTCGTCGATCCGCTCGTGCCTCATGGCGGCGCGCGAGAACGCGCGCGCCGTGCGCGGCACGCTGACGACGGAAGTCTGGGAGACGCAGAACCAGACCTGGCTCGAGTTCCAGCGCATGGTCGCGAGCGACGCGTTCCAGCGCGGCCCGGGCGAGGCGTTCGAGTGGGTCAAGTTCCGCTCGCACCTGTCGCGCGGGGTCACCGTCGGCACGATGCTGCAGGACGAGGCGTTCCACTTCCTGCGCATCGGCAGCTTCCTCGAGCGCGCCGACAACACGGCGCGCCTGCTCGACGTCAAGTTCCACTCGGTCGAGAACGGCCTCATCGGCTTCGGTCCGGGCGCGGCCGCGGCGCGCCTGCGCTACGGGATGGCGCTCGGCCAGACGCAGAGCCAGAGCCAGAGCCAGACCGGCGGCGGCAGCCAGTCGCAAAGCCAGAGCCAGGAAGGCGGCAAGGACGTCGAGTTCGACTTCTATCACTGGTCGGCGGTGCTGCGCTCGGTGTCCGGCTTCGAGGTCTACCGCAAGGTGTACCGCAACGTCATCCGGCCCGAGCGCGTCGCCGAGCTGCTCATCCTGCGTCCCGACATGCCGCGCTCGCTCGCGGCGTGCATGCGCGAGGTGCTGCTGAACCTGCAGCGCGTCGCCAACGAGCAGTCGAAGGACACGCTGCGCATGGCGGGCCGGCTCGACGCCGACCTCCAGTACGGCCGGATCGACGAGATCCTCGCCACCGGCCTGCACGCCTACCTCACCCAGTTCCTCGAGCGCGTCAATGCGCTCGGCGCCGGCATCAGCCGCGACTTCCTCGTCCCGGTGGCGCCCTGATCTTCTCGTTGCGCCCGACAATCGGCGTTCCCTTCCGGACACCCTGAATGTCGATCCACGTCGCGCTCAACCACATCACGCACTACCGCTACGACCGGCCGATCCAGCTCGGCCCGCAGGTCGTGCGGCTGCGCCCGGCACCGCATTCGCGGACGCGCATCCTCAGCTACTCGATGAAGGTGGAGCCGGCCGAGCACTTCATCAACTGGCAGCAGGATCCGCAGGCGAACTACCTCGCGCGGCTGGTGTTCCCGAAGACGACGACCTTCTTCCGCGTCGAGGTCGACCTCGTCGCCGAGATGGCGGTCTTCAATCCGTTCGATTTCTTTCTCGAGCCGAGCGCGGAGAAGTTTCCGTTCACGTACGAGCCGGAGCTCGTCGTCGAGCTCGCCCCGTACCTGCGCAAGGCACCGGCGACGCCGCTCTTCAAGACCTACCTCGATCGCATCGACCGCAGCGAGAAGTCGACCAGCACCTTCCTGATGGAGCTCAACCAGGGCCTGCAGAAGGACATCGCATACCTGATCCGCATGGAGCACGGCGTGCAGACGCCCGAGCTGACGCTCCAGAATGCGAGCGGCTCGTGCCGCGACAGCGCCTGGCTGATGGTGCAGCTGCTGCGCCACCTCGGACTCGCGGCGCGCTTCGTCTCCGGCTACCTGATCCAGCTGAAGAGCGACGTGAAGTCGCTCGACGGCCCGAGCGGCACCGAGGTCGACTTCACCGACCTGCACGCGTGGTGCGAGGTCTACCTGCCGGGCGCCGGCTGGATCGGCCTCGACCCGACCTCGGGCCTCTACGCCGGCGAGGGCCACATCCCGCTGGCGTGCTCGCCCGAGCCCTCGTCCGCGGCGCCGATCAGCGGCCTGATCGACCCGTGCGAGACGACCTTCGAGCACCACATGTCGGTGCGCCGGGTCTGGGAAGCGCCGCGCGTCACCTTGCCCTACAGCGAGCTCCAGTGGGGACAGATCGACGAGCTCGGCAAGGCGGTCGACGCCGACCTCCGCCGGCTCGACGTTCGCCTCACCCAGGGGGGCGAGCCGACGTTCGTCTCGGTCGACGACCGCGAAGGCGGCGAGTGGAACACCGAGGCGATGGGTCCGACCAAGCGCGCGCTGAGCGGCGAGCTGATGGATCGCCTGCGCGCGCACTACGGCCGCGGCGGCCTGGTCCACTACGGGCAGGGCAAGTGGTACCCGGGCGAGCAGCTGCCGCGCTGGTCGCTCAATCTCTTCTGGCGGCGCGACCGCGTGCCGATCTGGAACGACCCCGCGCTGATGGCGGGCGAGCGCGACGATCATGGCGCCACGGCGGAGAAGGCCCGCGAGTTCCTGCATCGCCTGGCGCTTCGCCTCGGCGTCGACCGCCGCAACGTCTTCGCCGGCTACGAGGACGTCGGCTACTACCTCTGGCGCGAGGGCAAGCTGCCGATCAACGTCGAGCCCACCGATGCGCGCCTCGCCGACAAGGCCGAGCGCAACCGGCTGCGCCAGGTGTTCGAGCGCGGCCTCGACGAGCCGGTGGGCTACGCGTTGCCGATCGCCATCGACGAGCGGCATCCGAAGCGCTGGCGCTCGACGCCCTGGTACCTGCGCAACGACCACTGTTTCCTGGTGGCCGGCGATTCGCCGCTCGGCTTTCGCCTGCCGCTCGACTCTCTGCCGTGGGCGAGCGCCGAGGACTTGCCGTGGGTCTATCCGCCCGATGCCAACGTCGATCTGCCGCCGCTGCCGGGCGACGCCGGCGTCGCGTCAGGTGGCGGCGCAGGGTGGCATGCGTCCGGCGAGCACGGCACCGCGAAGTCGGCCGAGCACGAGACGCCGAACGGCACGCACGACGTCGGCAGCGACGCGGTCGAGGCGCCCGCGCCGCGCGACGCGCCCGAGGTGAACGAGTCAGCCGGGTTCGTCGTCCGCACGGCGATCAGCGCCGAGGCCCGCCACGGCCGGCTCTGCATCTTCATGCCGCCGACGTCGGCGCTCGAGGACTACCTCGCGCTCGTCGGCGCAGTCGAGGCGACCGCGAAGGCGATGCGCCTGCCGGTGATGCTCGAAGGCTACGAGCCGCCGCGCGATCCGCGCCTCGAGCTGCTGCGCGTCACGCCGGACCCGGGCGTGATCGAGGTCAACGTCAATCCGGCGTCGGGCTGGAGCGAGCTCGTCGAGCAGACGACCCATCTCTACGGCGCGGCGCGCGAGACGCGCCTGACGACCGAGAAGTTCATGCTCGACGGCCGCCACACCGGCACCGGCGGCGGCAACCACTTCGTCCTCGGCGGTGCGACGCCGGGCGATTCGCCGTTCCTGCGCCGTCCCGACCTGCTCGCCAGCATGATCGGCTACTGGCACAACCATCCGGCGCTGAGCTACCTGTTCTCGGGCATGTTCGTCGGCCCGACGAGCCAGGCACCGCGCATCGACGAGGCGAGGAACGACTCGGTCTACGAGATCGAGATCGCGTTCGCCGAGCTCGCCCGTGTCGCCGAGGTCGAGGCGGGCAAGACGCCGCCCTGGCTGATCGATCGTCTCCTGCGCAATCTGCTCATCGACGTGACCGGCAACACGCACCGCGCCGAGTTCTGCATCGACAAGCTCTACTCGCCCGACGGTCCGACCGGTCGCCTGGGGCTGCTCGAGATGCGCGCCTTCGAGATGCCGCCGCACGCGCGCATGAGCCTGGTCCAGCAGCTGCTGATGCGCGCGCTGGTCGCGCGCTTCTGGGCCGCGCCGTACAAGCCGGCGCGGCTCGCGCGCTGGGGCACGGAGCTGCACGACCGCTTCATGCTGCCGCACTTCATCTGGCAGGACCTCGACGACGTCGTCACCGAGCTGAACGACGCCGGCTATCCGTTCGAGCTCGCCTGGTTCGCGGCGCACCGCGATTTCCGCTTTCCGCTGCTCGGCGACTTCACCGCCTCGGGCGTCAACGTCGAGCTGCGCATGGCGCTCGAGCCGTGGCACGTCCTCGGCGAGGAGAGCGGCCCCGGCGGCACCGCGCGCTACGTCGATTCGACCGTCGAGCGGATCGAGGTCCACGTCAAGGGCCTGGTCGGCGATCGCCATGCCCTGGCGTGCAACGGCAGGCGCCTGCCGCTGCAGCCGACCGGCACGGCCGGCGAATACGTCGCCGCGGTTCGCTATCGCGCCTGGACGGCGCCGTCGTCGCTGCACCCGACGATCGCGGCGCACGTGCCGCTGGTGTTCGACCTCGTCGACACCTGGATGAACCGCTCGCTCGGCGGCTGCCAGTATCACGTCGCCCATCCCGGCGGCATCAACTACACGACGTTTCCGATCAACGCCTACGAGGCCGAGGCGCGCCGCCTGGCGCGGTTCTTCCGCACCGGGCACAGCCCGGGAACGCTCATCCTTCCCGCCGAGGCGGTCAACCCCGACTTTCCGCACACCCTCGATCTGCGCAGGCCATCGGCGGCGCTGTAGCGTTCGGCTTTTTGCCACCGATGCTGGATCAACTCCTCGCCGGCTACGCGGCGCCCGAGGGGCGCTTCGACGAGCTCCTCGCCGCGCCGGGCCGACCGCGTCCGCACTGGGACGCGTTCCTGCGCGCGCTCGCCGAGCGGAGCGAGCGCGAGGTGAGCGACACGCTCTCGCTCACCGAGCGGCAGATCCGCGAGCACGGCATCACCTACAACGTCTACGCCGACGCGCAGGGCGTGCACCGGCCGTGGGAAGTCGATCCGATCCCGCTGGTCCTGCCCGCCGACGAGTGGGCGACGATCGCCGCCGGCATCGAGCAGCGCGCCGACCTGCTCAACCGCGTGCTCGGCGATCTGTACGGGCCGCAGACGCTGATGAAGGGCGGCGCGATCCCGCCCTCGGTGATCTTCGGCCACCGCGGCTTCCTCGCCCCGGCCGAAGGATGGCGCCCGGCCGGCGGCCGCCATCTCCTGCAGTACGCCGCCGACCTGGCGCGATCGCCGGACGGCCGCTGGTGGGTCGTCAACGACCGCACCCAGGCGCCTTCGGGCTCGGGCTACGCGCTCGAGAACCGCCTCGTCGTCTCGCGCGTGTTTCCGCAGATGTTCCGCGAGCTGCCGGTGCAGCACCTCGCCGGCTTCTTCGACGCCTTGCGCTCGTCGCTGCTGCACTGGGCGCCGCGAGGCGACGGCCCGACGCGCATCGTCCTGCTGACGCCGGGGCCGTACAACGAGACCTACTTCGAGCACGCGCTGCTCGCGCGCTACCTGGGCTTCACCCTCGTCGAAGGCAACGACCTGACGGTGCGGGACGACCGCGTGTGGCTGAAGACGATCGACGGCCTGCAGCGCGTCCACGCGATCGTTCGTCGCCAGGACGACGACTACTGCGATCCGCTCGAGCTGCGCTCCGATTCCGCCCTCGGCATCGCGGGGCTCACCGACTGCGCGCGGCGCGGCAACGTCCTGCTCGCCAATGCGCTCGGCTCGGGCGTGCTCGAGTCCGGCGCGTTGCTCGGCTACCTGCCGCGCCTCAGCCGCGAGCTGCTCGACGAGCCGCTGCAGCTGCCGTCGATCGCGACGTGGTGGCTGGGCGAGCCGGCTGCGTTCGAGGACGCCTGGCAGCGCCCGGAGCGGCTCATCGTCAAGCCGATCGAGCGCTCGCCGAACGAGCCGTCGATCGTCGTCGGCAGCCTGTCGGCCGAAGACCGCGAAGCGCTGCGCCGGCGGATCGCGCAGCGCCCGCAGCACTACGTCGCGCAGGAGTGGGTCCACGTCTCGCAGGCGCCGGTGCTCGAAGGGGCGACCAACGGCGACGCCGCGGCGCGGGCGTTCGGCGCGCTCGCGGCGCGCACGGTGGGCCTGCGCGTCTTCGCGGTCGCGACGCCGAGCGGCTGGCGCGTCATGCCGGGCGGCCTGACGCGCGTCGCCGGCGACGAGGACTCGCCGGTGATCGCGATGCAGCGCGGCGGTCGCTCGAAGGACACCTGGGTGCTCGCCGACGGTCCCGTCAACGCCGAGTTCTCGTTGCTCTCGAACACCGTCACCGTCGACGACCTCGTCGGCGCCGACGCGACGCTCGCCTCGCGCGCGGCCGAGAACCTGTTCTGGTTCGGGCGGTACGCGGAGCGCTGCGACGCCACCGCGCGGCTGCTGCGCGTCGCCATCGGCCAGGTGCTCGAGGAAGCCAACACGCGGATCGGCACGCCGCCGGCGTGGACGCTCGCCGAGCGGCTCGGCATCGTCGAGAAGAGCCGCAGTGCGGCGCGCGCCTTGCGCCGAGCGGCGACCCACCCCGAAGGCGCGCTCGCCCAGCGGCTCGAGAGCCTGTCGCGCGTCGCCTTCAGCCTGCGCGATC
>DATIDZ010000280.1:0-6515 GCA_035456045.1 Caldimonas sp. | reverse complement strand
ATCGCGCTACCGCCTCGGCCACGTCGAGACGCGCGCCACGCAGAGCGGCGGCAGCTGGCAGCTCAGCGGCACCAAGACCGTCGTCCCCGGCGGCGGCCATGCCGGCGCGTTCATCGTCTCGGCGCGCGTCTCGGGCGGCGTCGACGACCCGTCGGGCATCGCGCTGTTCCTCGTCTCGCGCGGCGAGGCCGGCGTCAAGCTGCGCGGCTATCCGACGCAAGACGGCGCCTGCGCGGCCGACCTGACCCTGGCCGACGCCGCCGCGGTGGAGCTGCTGCCCGCCGGCGCGGCCTTCGGCGTGCTCGAGCACGCGATCGACATCGGCATCGCCGCGCTCTGCGCCGAAGCGGTCGGCGCGATGGACAAGCTGGTCGCGGTCACGGTCGAGTACATGAACACGCGCAAGCAGTTCGGCGTCGCGATCGCCACCTTCCAGGCGCTGCGCCACCGCATCGCCGACGTCAAGATGCAGCTCGAGCTGGCGCGCTCGATGAGCTACTACGCGACGCTCAAGCTCGGGGAGGAGCCGCCGGCGCGGCGGCGCGCGCTGGCGCAGGCCAAGGTGCAGCTCGGCAACTCGATGCGCTACGTCGGCCAGCAGTGCATCCAGCTGCACGGCGGCATCGGCGTGACCGACGAGTACGCCGCGAGCCACTACTTCAAGCGCCTGACGGTGATCGAGATGACCTTCGGCGACACGCTGTTCCAGCTCGGCGAGGTCTCGCGCCGCATGCAGACGACCGCCGGCGTGTTCGCTTGAGATCGTCGAGGCGGCAGCAGGCCGGCCGCCGGGCCGCCGCGAGGCCGGCCGCGTCCCCGCGGCGGGCCGCGTCCCCGCGGGGGGCGGCGGCCGCAGCGAGCGTAGCGAGTCCATGACGGGCTTGACCGCGGTGGCCGGCCTCGAGGTCGGCCACTTCACCGACGCGCGCCGGCCGACCGGCTGCACGGTGGTGATCGCCCGCGAGGGCGCGGTCGCCGGCGTCGACGTGCGCGGCGCCTCGCCCGGGACGCGCGAGACCGAGCTGCTCGATCCGGTCAACGCGATCGACAAGGTGCACGCGATCGTCCTCGCCGGCGGCAGCGCCTTCGGCCTCGACGCGGCGAGCGGCGTGATGCGCTGGCTCGACGAGCGCGGCATCGGCGCCACGATCGGCGCGCCCGCCGAAGGCGTCGCCGCCCCCTTCGTGGTGCCGATCGTTCCGGCCGCGATCCTGTTCGACCTCTGGGTCGGCGACCCGCGCATCCGCCCCGATGCGGCCGCCGGCCACGCCGCCTGCGAAGCCGCGTCGCGCGATTCGGTCGTCGAGGGCAACGTCGGCGCCGGCGCGGGGGCCTCGGTCGGCAAGCTGTTCGGGATCGGCCGGGCGATGAAGGGCGGCCTCGGCACGGCGTCGATCGAGGTCGGCGGCATCACGGTCGCCGCGCTCGTCGCCGTCAACGCGATCGGCGACGTCGTCGACCCGCGCACCGGCCGCGTCGTCGCCGGCGCGCGCACCGCCGACGGCACGAAGCTCGTCGGCACGATGCGCGCGCTCAAGCGCGGCGAGTTGCCGGCCCGGCTCGAGCCGGCCAGCGCGGCCGGCGCGGCGACGACGATCGCCGTCGTCGCGACCGACGCGATCCTGACCAAGGCCGAAGCGAACAAGGTCGCCCAGATGGCCCACGACGGCCTCGCGCGCAGCATCCATCCGGTCCACACCATGGCCGACGGCGACGTCGTCTTCGCGCTGGCCACCGGCGCGAGCGGCCGACCCGCGGCGACGACCTTGGTCGGCGCGCTCGCCGCCGACGTCCTCGCCGAGGCCGTGCTGCGCGCAGTGCGCGCCGCCAAGGGCCTCCGCGGCGCGGGCCTGCCCGACCTGCCTTGCGCCGCCGACCTGGGCGCGGCGAGTGGTACCTCCCGAGACGCGGCATGAGCCGTCTCCTCACCCGGCGGCGTCTCCTGCTCGCGGCGGCTGCCGCAGGCACCGCCTCCCTCGCCGCCTGCGCGACCCGATCGCGCGCGACCGACATGCCCCCCATCGTCTTCGTGCACGGCAACGGCGACACCGCCGCACTCTGGTTGGCGACGATCTGGCGCTTCGAGTCCAACGGCTGGCCGCGCAACCGCCTGCACGCGGTCGACATGCGTTACCCGCTCGCGCGCGACGACGACGGCAAGGAGCAGCCCGGCCGCAGCTCGATCGCCGAATTCACCGCTTACCTTGCCGCGCAAGTGAAGGAGGTGCTGGCTGCCACCGGCGCGCCCAAGGTGGCGCTGGTCGGGCTGTCGCGCGGCGGCTATGCGATCCGCAATTTCATCGCCGACGGCGGCGCTGCCGTCGTGTCGCATGCGGTCCTCGGCGGCGTTCCGAATCACGGCGTGTGGTCGAACCCGGCGTTTCTTCCAGGCAGCGAGTTCAACGCTGCCGGACCCTTCCTTCGCAGGCTCAACGCGCCTCAGGGACCGGCCGGCGAGGAGGTCGCCGCCGGCATCGCATGGATGA
Organism: Caldimonas sp.; assembly: GCA_035456045.1. GTDB lineage: Bacteria > Pseudomonadota > Gammaproteobacteria > Burkholderiales > Burkholderiaceae_C > Schlegelella_A. Next base: position 4,029 of record DATIDZ010000280.1, on the reverse strand, counting down.
CGATTCGCTCGGACAACAACGACAAGTACGCCCAGCCCGACGGCGTCTGGATCGGCGCGCGCGGCACGCCGACGAACGTGAGCTTCGACGGACCGGCGCTCCAGGGCGCGGAAAACGTCGTGATCGCCGGCCTCGACCACCGCGAGACCGCGCTGTCGGCCCAGGCGTTCGCCGAGACGTACCGCTTCATCGCCGGCAGGCCGGCGGCGACCCTCGCGATCGTTCCGGAAGCGCGCGTGATCCTCGACGGCACGGTGAGCGGGCTCGGCCTCGACAACCGCCAAGGCAGCTTCGCGACCAACCTGCCGCTCGCCGGCGCGACGGTGGAGGTCTACGCGACCAGCGCGGCGAACGGCGAGCGCCTCGGCCCGGCAGCGCATCGCAAGCCCGTCGGCAGCGACGGCCGCTGGGGGCCGTTCGTCGCCGACGGCGCTGCGCGCTACGAGTTCGTGATCGCTGCGCCGGGCTATGCGACGACGCACGTCTACCGGTCCGCGTTCCCGCGCTCGTCGTCGATCGTCGGCCTGCACCCGGAGCGCCTCGCCGACGCGGACCGCGATGCCGGTTCGCTGGTGACGCTGACGCGGCCGCGCGGCTACTTCGGCGTGCCGCGCGACCGCATCGCGCTCGACGGCAAGAGCCCGCCGGCCGGCATCCCGAGCGGCGTCGCCGGCGTGTCGTCCGTGCGCGTGAAGACCGGCGACGGCGCCGAGCGCGCGATCGTCGGCGAGTTCAACGACGAGCGCATCGTGGGTCGCACGTGGCCAGTCGCCGACAACCACGTCGTCGTCCTCGAGCTGACGCACTGAGCTCGCGGCCCGGACGGTGAAGCCGGCCGACCTGCTCTTCACGCAAGGCTTCGGCACGCGCCGCGAGTGCGCGGCGCTGGTCGCGAGCGGCTGCCTCGACGTCGAGGGCATCGGCGTCGTCGACGACTTCGAGCGCGAGCTCGATGTCGGCAGAGGGCTCTGGTTTCGAGTCCGCGGCGGCCCGCGCTGGCCGTACCGCGAGCGCGCGCTGATCGTCATGAACAAGCCGTCCGGCTACGAGTGCTCGCAGAAGCCGCGCCATCACCCGAGCGTCTATTCGCTGCTGCCGGCGCCTTTGCGCCAGCGCGGCGTGCAGGCGATCGGCCGGCTCGACGAAGACACGACCGGCGTCCTCCTCTTCACCGACGACGGCACGCTGGTGCACCGCCTGACGTCGCCGAAGCACCACGTCGCCAAGGTCTACGAAGTGACGTGCAAGCACGCCGTCGACGCCGTCCAGGTCGACCGGCTGCGCGTCGGCGTGCTGCTGCACGACGATGACGAGACCGTGCGCGCCGCCGCGTGCGAGGCGACGGGCGAGCGCACGCTGCGCCTGACCCTGGTCGAGGGCAAGTACCACCAGGTCAAGCGGATGGTCGCCGCGGTGGGCAACCGCGTCGAGGCGCTCGAGCGCAGCGCCTTCGGGCCGCTCGGCCTCGAGGACCTCGCGCGCGGCACCTGGCGCTGGGCCGACGCAGGAACCGACTTCCGCGGCTGACCGCGTTCTTCGCGCCCGGTTTGAGCGGCGTCAATATCGGTCGCGATTTCCGGCGCCCAATGCGATCGCTGGTTGCCGGATCGAAAGGGTTCCCATGTCGGACTTCGAGATCGTGCGCCGGGAGAATTTCTCCGACGTCACGTACCTGCTGGAGGTGCGCCACCCGATGATGGCGCGCGCCGCCCGGCCAGGGCAGTTCGTCATCGTCATGCTCCACGAGCATGGCGAGCGGATTCCGCTGACGATCGCCGACTACGACCGCGAGCGCGGCACGATCACGCTGGTGATCCAGGCGGTCGGCAAGACGACGCGCGAGATGCAGCAGGCGTGCCAGGTCGGCACCCGGCTCTACGGCCTCGTCGGGCCGATGGGCGTGCCCACCGCGACCGGCCACGCGAAGAAGGTGGTCTGCGTCGGCGGCGGGCTCGGCGTCGCGCCGATCTTCCCGCAGGCCCTCGGCCACAAGGAAGCGGGCGCCTATGTCGTCGCGGTGCTCGGGTTCCGCACCAGCAAGCTCGTCTTCTGGGAAGACAAGTTCCGCCGCGTCTGCGACGAGCTCATCCTCTGCACCAACGACGGCTCGGCGGGCATGCGCGGGCTGATCACCGACGGCGTCCAGGAAGCGCTCGCGCGCCACGACGACATCGACGAGGTGGTCGCGATCGGCCCGCCGGTGATGATGAAGGCGTGCGCCGAGGTGACGCGGCCGCGCGCGATCAAGACGACCGTCAGCGTCAATCCGATCATGGTCGACGGCACGGGCATGTGCGGCGGCTGCAGGATCAAGGTCGGCGACCAGGTCAAGTTCGCCTGCGTCGACGGCCCCGACTTCGACGGCCACCAGGTCGACTTCGACGACCTGATGACGCGGCTGGCCCGCTACAAGACCGAAGAGCGCGCCGCCGAAGAGCGCTTCTCCGCCAATTGCCGGATGACGAGCGACAGCGCGCTCGAGGCGCTCGCCGGCGCTGCCGCGCAAGGTGCGCCCAGGAGCGACCGCGATCCCTTCGATCCGTTCGAACAGACGCTGGGAGGCTGAGTCGCGCCGGCGCAAGCAAGGACGTCCCATGGCCAAGAAGAAGACCGTTCGCACGATTCCCCAGTCGCGCACGCCGATGCCCGAGCAGGAGCCGGCGGTGCGAGCGCGCAACTTCGACGAGGTCGCCTGCGGCTACAGCGCCGCCGACGCGCTGCGCGAGGCCGACCGCTGCCTCGAATGCCCCGACGAGCCGTGCGTGCGCGGCTGCCCGGTCGGCGTCGACATCCCCGGCTTCATCCAGCGCATCGCCGCGCGCGACCTGCGCGGCGCCTACGACACGCTCACCGACACCAACCTGCTGCCGGCCGTGTGCGGACGCGTCTGCCCGCAGGAGAACCAGTGCGAGGGCGTCTGCACGGTCGGCGACACGCTCGAGCCGGTCGCCATCGGCAGGCTCGAGCGCTACGTCGGCGACACGGCGATCCGCGAAGGCTGGGCCAACGTGCCGTACGTCGAGCCGGTGCGCTTTCGCGTCGGCATCGTCGGCTCCGGTCCCGCGGGAATGGCTTGCGCGGCCGACATGGCCAAGGCCGGCTGCGACGTCACGGTCTACGAGGCGTTCCACCAGCCGGGCGGCGTGCTGCGCTACGGCATCCCCGACTTCCGCCTGCCCAACGAGGTGATCGACGCCGAGATCGCCAACCTCGCCAAGCTCGGCGTCAAGTTCGAGTGCAACACGCTGGTCGGGCGGCTGTTCACGATCGAGCAGATGATCGACGAGCTCGGCTACGACGCGGTCTTCATCGGCGTCGGCGCGGGCTACCCGTCGATGCTCAACATCCCGGGCGATTCGCTCAACGGGGTGCTCTCGGCCAACGAGCTGCTGACGCGCTGCAACCTGATGCGGGCGCGCGACTTCCCGGTATTCGACACGCCGGTGCCGGCGGGCAAGCGCGTCGCCGTCGTCGGCGCGGGCAACACCGCGATGGACGCGATGCGCGTGTCGCTGCGGCTGGGCGCCGAGAAGGTCTATTGCATCTATCGCCGCTCGCGCACCGAAGCGCCGGCGCGCCTCGAGGAGGTGCACCACGCCGAGCAGGAAGGCGTCGAGTTCCACTGGCTGACGAACCCGGTGGCGGTGCTCGACGACGGCCACGGCAGCGCGCGCGGCCTGCGCTGCGTGCGCATGACGCTCGGTGAGCCCGACGCGTCGGGCCGGCGCCGGCCGGTGGCCGTTCCCGGCAGCGAGTTCGACTTCGAGACCGACCTCGTCGTCTACGCGATCGGCACCAACGCCAATCCGATCATGGGCCAGACCTCGGGCCTCGCCCTCAACGAGCGCGGCTACATCGCCACCGACGGCGAGCTCGCGACGTCGCTCGCAGGCGTCTTCGCCGGCGGCGACATCGTCACCGGCGCAGCGACGGTGATCGAGGCGATGGGTGCCGGCCGCCGCGCCGCCGCGGCGATGAAGAACTACCTCGGCATCCGCGACGACGACGCGCCGTACAAGGAAGGCGGCG
>DATIDZ010000279.1:0-5929 GCA_035456045.1 Caldimonas sp. | reverse complement strand
CGCGTGTGCGTTCCCTTGAACGCCATGTGCTCGACGAAGTGGCTGATGCCGTTCAGGCGCCGGCCCTCGTGGCTGCTGCCGGTGCGGACGAAGACGCTCACGTTCACGCTCTGCAGGTAGGGCAACGCGATGGCGACGATGCGCACGCCGTTGCCGAGGCGGACGATGGTCGCCTCGGGATCGCTCGCCGGTTCCCGCGTCGTCGTCGCCCTCTGCATCGCCGCGATTATCGCGGCCGCGTCGATGTCAGTCGGCGCGCTGGCCGTGGACGCGCTCGACGAGGCCGCTGTTGACGGTGAACGTCGCGTCGACGTCGCGATCGCGGAACGTCAGCCGGGCGCGCGTGACGACGCCCTCGCCGACCGAGTGCGAGACGATCTCGAAGGTGTCGTCGGCGAGCCAGCCGCCCTTGACGGCGAGCGCGTCGCCCGAGCCCACGTCGGTGCTGCGCGTCAGGCCGTCGAGCCCGATCGGGCCTTCGATCCGTTGCGGGCGCGTGCCGCCGCGCGTGTTCTCGAACTCGACGCGATAGCGCGGCTCGCCCGCCGCGAGGTCGAGCCGGAGAGAGCTGAGGCCGAGCGCATTGCGGTCGAATCGCCAGGTGCGGCCCGAGACCGCCGGCGCGAGCGCGGCGGCGGGGCCGACCGGCGTCGCCTTCTCGACCGCCGCCGCGGCGACGCGCTCGCCGAGCCGCGCCTGCCCGGCGGCATCGGCCGGCAGGGCGCGAGCCGACGACGACGCCGCCAGCGCGGCAAGGCGATCGATCAGCGGCAGGAACGGGTAGTTGCTCTTGCCCGTGACGACCGCGACGAGGTCGGCGTCGGGCAGGACGACGATCATCTGGCGCAGGAATCCGACGGCGAGGTAGGCGCGCTTCTCGGGGATCGTCCACCAGCCGCTCGCATAGCGGAAGCGCGGCGTGGTGCCGAGGTTCATGTCGACCGATGCGTGAAAGACGCGGTCGACCCACGCCTCGGAGACGATGCGCTGCCCGGCCCAGCGCCCGCGCTGCAGGTAGAGGTAACCGATCTTGGCCATGTCGCGCGGCTGCAGCGACAGGCCGAAGCCGCCGCTGCGCACGCCCTGCGGGTCGGCGCGCCAGGCCGCGTCGGCGATGCCGAGCGGCCCGAACAGCGTGCGGCGCGCGTACTCGAGGGTGTCGAGGCCGGTCTTCTTCGCGAGGATCGCCGACACCAGGTGCCAGTCGCCGCTGCTGTAGTTGAAGTCGGTGCCCGGCGTGTGCGCCATCGGCCGATCGAGCACGAAGCCGACCCAGTCGCGGCTGCGCGCCATCTCGAGCATCGACTCGGGCGGTGCGGTCGAGAGCGGCTCGGTCCAGTCGAGGCCCGAGGTCATGTCGAGCAGGTGGGCGATCTTCAGCTGCGTCTTGCCGCCCTCGACGTGGGCCACGGTGCGCCAGCGGAACGAGTCGAGCACCGGCTCGTCGACGCTCGCGATCTCGCCGCGCTGCACCGCGATGCCGGCGAGCGTGCCGACCACTGCCTTGGTCACCGAATTGACGAGGTGGCGCATGCCGGGGCGAAACGGTGCGTAGTACGCCTCGGCGACGATGCGGCCGTGGCGAACGACGAGGAGGCTGTCCATGGCGTTGGTCGCACCGAAGTCGACGAGGTCGGCGAGCGCCGGCGACGACACGCCCTGCGCTTCGGGCGTCGAGACCTCCCAGCCCGCGGTGGGCCACGGCACGACCGCGTCGCCGCCGGCCGCGAGCGCCGCGCCCGACGCGGCGAGCAGGAGCGCCGCGATCGCGGCGACGACGGTGAGCGACGGCGCCGAACGGCGCGGGTCGCGGCGGTTCATGCGCGTCGTCGCGCGACCGCCTCGGGAGCGGCCGGGCGCGCGCCGAGCTGGCGCAGGCGACCGACAACGCCGCTCGGGAAGTAGTACACCGAGAGCACGAACAGGATGCCGAGCCAGAGCAGCCAGCGGTCGGGCGAGACGATCTGCGCGAGCACGGGAACGCCTTGCACCGCGCTCTCGCCGAGCTTCATCAGGTCCTGCAGGTAGTTCTGGGCGAGCACGAGCAGGACGCTGCCGACGACGGCGCCGTAGATCGTGCCCATGCCGCCGATGACGACGATCAGCAGCACGTCGAGCATGATCTCGAACGAGAGCGTCGTGTCGGGCCCGTTGTAGCGCAGCCAGAGCGCGAGCAGCACGCCGGCGAGCGTCGCGAACAGGGCCGAGACGACGCTCGCGATCGTGCGGTAGACGACGGTGCGGTAGCCGATCGCCTCGGCGCGAAAGTCGTTCTCGCGGATCGCCTGCAGGACGCGGCCGAACGGCGAGTTGACGATGCGCAGCAGCGTCAGCACGAGCACGAGCGCGGCGGCGAAGAGCACGTAGTAGGTGAGGAGCCGCCCGTCGACGGAAGCGCCGAGCAGCGGCGCGTCGAGGTACGACGTGCCGGGCTGCAGCGCGGCGGGCACCTTGAACGTCAGGCCGTCCTCGCCGCCGGTGAAGTCGGAGAGCTGCGAGGCGAGCGTCGCGAACGCCGACGCGACCGCGAGCGTGATCATCGCGAAGAAGATCGCGCGAACACGCAGGCTGAACAGTCCGATCACGAGCGAGAGGACGAGCGAGACCGCGACCGCGCACGCGATGCCCAGCGCGATCGCCGGCCACGTCGGGCCGATGCGCGTCGACGCGATGGCGACGCCGTACGCGCCGATGCCAAAGAACATCGTGTGCGCGAAGCTGACGATGCCGGTGTAGCCGAGGAGAAGGTCGAAGCTCGCCGCCAGGACGATGAAGACGATCACCTTGGCGGCGACGTTGAGCGCCTTGGTGCCCGGGAAGACGAACGGCGTCAGCGCCAGCGCGACGACGACCGCGACCAGGACGAGCGCGAGCCAGCGGTTGCGCGGCAGGTCGTGCGAGAGCAGTCGCTTCAGCATGGCGCGGCGCTCAGCGGTTGACGACCGGATAGAGGCCCTGCGGCCGCCACATCAGCACGGCGACCATCAGGCCGATGCTCGAGAACATCGCCAGCTTGGGGGCGACGAAGCCGATGTAGTTGGCGACCAGGCCGACCAGGAGCGCGCCGACCAGGCAGCCGAGCGTCGAGCCGAGGCCGCCGATGATGATGACGATGAAGAGCAGCACGTTGACCTGGCCGCCGATCTGCGGCGTGACGATCTGCTGGTTCATCCCCCACAGGCACCCGCCGAGGCCGGCGAGCGCCGAGCCGGCGGCGAACACGGCGACGAACAGGCGCCGGATGCGGTAGCCCAGGCTTTCGACCATCTCGCGGTCCTGGACGCCGGCGCGGATCAGGAGGCCGATCTTGGTGCGGTTGAGCGTCCACAGCAGGCTCGCGAGGACGACGAGGCCGATCGCCACCGAGACCAGGCGCAGCTTGTCGACGGTCGCGTCGCCGATGACGATCGAGCCGCGCAGCGCCTCGGGCGGCGGCAGCGGGATCTGCGCCGGCCCCCAGACGACCTTGATCAGCTCCTCGCCGACGATCGCGCCGCCGAGCGTGACGAGGATCTGCTTCAGGTGCTGGCCGTAGACCGGCCGGACGATGACGCGCTCGAAGCCGAGGCCGAACGCGCCGGCGACGAGCATCGCCGCGAGCGCGGCGACGGCGATCGCGCCGAGGTTGAGGGCCATGCTCGGCGCGGTCGCCCAGCCGCCGAGGCCGACGAAGACGCTCGTCGCAACGTACGCGCCGAGGGCGATGAAGAGGCTGTGGCCGAAGTTGAGCACGTCCATCAGGCCGAAGACGAGCGTCAGCCCCGAGGCGGCGATGAAGATGATCATCCCCATCGCCAGGCCGGCGACGGTCAGCGTGAACCACGTCGACGACGAGCCGACGGCTGGCCACGCCACGAGCGCGAGGACGACGACGAGCGCGACCGGCACGAGGTCGAAGCGGCGCTTCGGGATCGCGTCGGCGGCGGCCGGCGTCGCGGCCGGAGGAGCGGAGGTGGCGGAGGTCATGGCGGTCGTCGCGGAGTCGCCCTCACTGGTGCGCAGCGAGCGAGAGGCCGAGCAGCCGCTGCTGCAGCGCTTCGTCTGCGGCGAGGTCGTCCATCGCGCCGCGATGGACGACGCGGCCGTCCTCCATCACCGCGACGTGGTCGCCGAGCGCGCGCGCGACCTGGAAGTTCTGCTCGACGAGCAGCACCGTCGTCTCGGTGCGCTTGAGGTCGCGCAGCGCCGCGATGAGGTTGAGGACGATCGCCGGTGCGAGGCCCTTGCTCGGCTCGTCGATGAGGAGCAGCCGGCGCGGCTCGACCATCGCGCGGGCGATCGCGAGCATCTGCTTCTGCCCGCCCGACAGCTTGCCCGCGGGGTACAGCCAGAACTTCTTCAGCGCCGGGAAGAGGCCGAACAGCCAGTCGAGGCGCGCGGTGTCGAGCTGGTCGAGGCGGCGCGCCGAGCGCGCCGCGAGCAGCATGTTCTCGGCCACGCTCAGGTCGGCGAAGATGCCCATGTTCTCGGGCACGTAGGCGATCCCCTGCGCGGCGATCGCCGGCGTCAGCAGCTGCGCCGACGCGCTGGCGGCGGACTTGGACCGAGCGGCGGCGGCGCCGCCGCCCGGCGCCGCCGGGCCGCCGATCTGCTTGCCGTCGAAGACGACCGAGCCCTGCGACGCGGACCACAGGCCCATGATCGTTCGCAGCGTCGTCGTCTTGCCGGCGCCGTTGCGGCCGAGGAGCATCGTCACCTCGCCCGCCGAGACCTCGAAGTCGACGCCGTGCAGGATGTGGTACGCGCCGATGTGCGTGTGCACGCCGGCGAGCTTCAGCAGCGGCGGCGCGCTCATGCCGGCTCGGCCTCGGGCGCGAGGCCGAGATAGGCCTGCTGCACGATCGGCGAGGCGATCACCTGCGCCGGCTCGCCGTCGGCGACGAGCTGGCCGTTGTGCAGGACGATGATGCGGTCGGCGAGCTCGCGGACGACGTCCATCTTGTGCTCGACGAGGAGGATCGTCTTGGTGGCGTCGCTCTTCAGGCGATGGATCAGGTCGAGGATCACCGGCACGTCGGCGGTGCTCATGCCGGCGGTCGGCTCGTCGAACATGAACACGCTCGGCTCGAGCGCCATCAACATCGCGACCTCGAGCTTCCGCTGGTCGCCGTGCGGCAGGCTGCTCGCCGCGGCACCGGCGCGGTCGTCGAGGCGGACGTCGGCGACGAGCGCGCGCGCGCGATCGAGCGTCTCCTTGCGGTCGAGCCACACCGAGAACAGGTCGAGGCCCTCCTTGCGGCGCGACTGCACCGCGAGGCGGACGTTCTCGACGACGCTCAGGTTCGGGAACAGCTGCGTCAGCTGGAACGCGCGGCCGAGGCCGCGATGGGTTCGCGCCGGCACCGTTTCGCCGGTGATGTCGACGCCGTCGAACCAGACCGAGCCGGCGCTCGCGCGCAGCTGGCCCGAGATCAGGTTGAAGTACGTCGTCTTGCCGGCGCCGTTCGGGCCGACGATCGCGGTCAGCGTCCCCGGCGCGAAGGCGCACGAGACGCGGTCGACCGCGACGTGCCCGCCGAAGCGGATCGTGAGCTCTTTCGTCTCGAGCATGGCGATGCCATGCGCTGCGGCACGCGCCCGATCAGCGCTTGTTCTTGATCGGGATCTGCATCTCTTCCGGCTTGATCTCGCGCACGAGCTCGGGCACGCCCCAGGCGAACGCCGGGTCGGCCTTGATGCGGAAGTGGTACATGCTCTGCATCGCCTGGTGGTCTTCCTTGCGGAAGGTCATCTTGCCCTTCGGCGACTCGAAGCTCATGCCTTCCATCGTCGAGATCAGCTTCTCGCTGCTGGTGTCGCCGTTGGTCTTCTTCAGCGCCTCGATCAGGGCGATCGCCGCGCTCATGCCGCCGGCGGTGAAGAAGTCGGGCGGCGCCTTGAACTGCTTGTAGTGGGCCGCGACCATGGCCTCGTTCACCGGGTTCTTCGG
>DATIDZ010000278.1:0-13598 GCA_035456045.1 Caldimonas sp. | reverse complement strand
CGCGCCGGCCTGGCCGAGGCGTGCCGAGACGCCGAAGTTGAGTGGCACGCCGCCGACGAGAAACCCGGGCGCGAGCCGGGCCTCCTCGAGGATCCAGGCGAGCATCGACGTCGTCCCGGTCTTGCCGTGCGTCCCCGCCACGGCGAGGACGTGACGTCCGGCGAGGAGGTGCTCGGCGAGCCACTGCGGGCCGCTCGTGTAGCGCGCGCCCGCGTCGAGGATCGCTTCCATGAGCGCGTTGCCGCGCGTGATCACGTTGCCGACGACGAAGAGGTCGGGAGAGAGCTTGAGCTGGTCGGCGTCGTAGCCTTCGATCAGCTCGATGCCGAGCGCCTTCAGCTGGTCGCTCATCGGCGGGTAGACGTTGGCGTCGCAGCCCGTCACCCGATGGCCGGCCTCGCGCGCGAGCGCGGCCAACCCGCCCATGAACGTGCCGCAGATGCCGAGGACGTGCAGGTGCATCCGGACGATTCTAGGCAGCGGACGGGCCCGTTTCGCGCGTCGCCACCGCCCCGAAGGGCGATTTACGCGACGAAGCTCTCGGCCGCCGCCCGCACCGTCGCGGCGACGTCGTCGTGCGTGTGCGCCGAGCTCACGAAGCCGGCTTCGTAGAGCGCCGGCGCGAGATAGATGCCGCGCGAGAGCATCGCGTGGAAGAAGCGGTTGAAGCGCTCCCGGTCGGTCGCCATCACGGCGCTGTAGTTCTGCGGCAGGTCGGCGGCGAAGAAGAAGCCGAACATGCCGCCCTCGCAGTCGGCGGTCATCGGCACGCCGGCGGCTTGCGCCGCCTCCAGCAGGCCGACGACGAGGCCGCGCGTTCGCCGCGCCAGGGCATCGAAGTAGCCGGGCTTGGCGATCTCGCGCAACGTGGCCAGGCCGCACGCGGTCGCGACCGGGTTGCCCGACAGCGTTCCCGCCTGATAGACCGGGCCGAGCGGCGCGAGCTGCTCCATCACCGCGCGCTTGCCGCCGAACGCCGCCAGCGGCATGCCGCCGCCGATGACCTTGCCGAACACGCTCAGGTCGGGCGCGAAGCCGGGAATGTCGCGCGCGTAGAGGCTCTGGGCGCTGCCGAGGGCGACGCGAAAGCCGGTCATCACCTCGTCGAAGACGAGCAGGGCGCCGTGGCCGGTGCACAGCTCGCGCAGGCGCCGCATGAAGGGCACGCTGGCGCGGACGAAGTTCATGTTGCCGGCGATCGGCTCGATCATCACGCAGGCGATCGTCTTGCCGTGGCGCGCGAAGGCCTCGTCGAGGGCGGCGACGTTGTTGTATTCGAGGACGAGCGTGTGCTGGACGACGGCCTCGGGAACGCCGGCGCTGGTCGGATGGCCGAAGGTCGCGAGCCCCGACCCCGCCTTCACGAGCAGCGCGTCGGCGTGGCCGTGGTAGCAGCCCTCGAACTTGACGATGACGTTGCGGCCGGTGGCGCCGCGCGCCAGGCGCAGCGCGCTCATCGCCGCCTCGGTGCCCGAGCTGACGAGGCGCACCTGGTCCATGCTCGGCACGTGCTCGAGGATCGCCTCGACCAGCTCGATCTCGCGCTCGGTCGGCGCGCCGAACGACAGGCCGTCATCGACCGCCGCGTGGACGGCGGCCTGCACCGCAGGATGGCGATGGCCGAGGATCATCGGTCCCCAGGAGCCGATGTAGTCGACGTAGCGCTTGCCCTCGGCGTCGAAGATGTAGGCGCCGTCGCCGCGCACGATGAAGCGCGGCGTCCCGCCGACGGCGCGAAACGCCCGCACCGGGGAGTTGACGCCGCCCGGAATCACGCGCCGCGCGCGTTCGAACAGTTCGTCGTTGGTCATCGATCGGGCCCGGGCGGCGATGCTGCCGCGTCAGTGGACGTGGCGCGGATTCTTGGGCGCCGCGACGGCTTCGGCATCCCCTGCGGCCGCAGCGTCGTCGCCGGGCTCGCCGTCTTCCTCGCCTTCGCCGGGAAGCGCCCAGAAGAAGCGATCCGGGACGACGTTGCCCATGCCGGGTCGAAAGCCGGCGTCGAGCGCCTGGTCGAGGAAGGCGAGCGCCTCGCCGACGGCAGCGTGCAGCTCGACGCCCGTGGCCAGCAGCGCGGCGAGCGCCGCCGAGAGCGTCTCGCCCGCGCCGACGAAGGTCGTCTCGAAGCGCTCGAACTTCTCGCCGGTGATGGCGCCTTGCGGCGACGCGAGGACGTTGTCGAGGAACTGGTCGGGCAACGAAATGCTCGTGACGAGGACGTAGCGCGCGCCGTGCTTGTTGGCGGCGACCGCGAGCTCGCGCGACGACGGCGGCCGCTCGCCCTCCCAATCGGGCAACAGGAAGTCGGCGAGCGTCTGGTGGCTGCCGACGAGCACCTCGGTCTGCGGCAGGACGAGGTCGCGGAACGCCTCGAGGTACGCCTGCTGCTCGTCCTCCTCGACCCACGCGAGGTTGGGCAGGTAGGCCACGAGCGGCACGTCGGGATAGTCGGAGAGGATCTCGGCGACCGCGCTCACGCCCTCGGTCGAGCCGAGGAAACCGACCTTCCATGCGGCAATCGTCACGTCTTCGAGGACGCTCCTCGCCTGCTCGACGATCACGTCGGCGTCGATCGCGTGATGATCGAACACCTCGGCCGTGTCGCGCATGACGATGCTCGTGATGACGGGCAGCGCGTGAGCGCCCATCGCCGCGATCGTCGCGACGTCGCCGGCCGACCCGCCGGCGCCGCTCGGGTCGTTGACGTTGAAGGTCATCACGCACGCGGGCGCGGCCTGCTCTTCGAGATCGCCGGGATCGGCCTCGGCAGCCGGAGAAACGTCGGTCATGGGATGCTCGAAAGGCGCGGGGGAGAGCCGTTCGCGAGGCTTCCGGAGACCTCTAGGCGAACGTGAACAATGTTGCGTATGTCCCTACACAGCCTTGCTTTTTCGAGAAGGGCCGTGTCTACAATCTGTTTGCATTGTAGTGAAGGCACTGGCCCGGACGTGAGCGACCCCAAGACCTGGATGTGCCTGATCTGCGGCTGGATCTACGACGAGGCGGCAGGCGACCCCGAACATGGCCTGGCGCCGGGGACGGCCTGGGCCGATATCCCGATGAACTGGACTTGCCCGGAGTGCGGCGCTCGCAAGGAAGACTTCGAGATGGTCCAGATCTGATCGGACAACTGCATGCGCGCCGGCCGAGTGGTCGTTGAGGAGAACGTCAGGTGACGAACGCGGCCGAAGCCGAAACCGCCGGATTGAAAGTGCTGGTCATCGATGACAGCAACACCATTCGTCGCAGCGCCGAGATCTTCCTGAAGCAGGGCGGCTACGAAGTCCTCCTCGCCGAGGACGGCTTCGACGCCCTCTCGAAGGTCAACGACCACGACCCCGATCTCATCTTCTGCGACATCCTGATGCCGCGCCTCGACGGCTACCAGACCTGCGCGATCATCAAGCGCAACGTCAAGTTCCAGACGGTGCCGATCATCATGCTGTCGTCCAAGGACGGTCTGTTCGACAAGGCGCGCGGCCGCATGGTCGGCTCCGAGGACTACCTCACCAAGCCGTTCACGAAGGACCAGCTGCTGACGGCGGTGCAACAGCATCGACGCGCGGCCTAACGGAACGCCTCCATGCCGATCCAGAAAATCCTGCTCGTCGACGATTCGAAGACTGAGCTGCACTACATGTCCGAGCTGCTCGGCAAGAGCGGCTTCTCCGTGCGCACCGCCGAAAACGGCGAGGAGGCGATGAAGCGCCTCGGCGAGGACAAGCCCGACCTGATCCTGATGGACGTCGTCATGCCCGGCCAGAACGGCTTCCAGCTGACGCGCGCGATCACCCGCGATCCGCGCTTCGTCAACGTGCCGGTGATCATGTGCACGAGCAAGAACCAGGAGACCGACAAGGTCTGGGGCATGCGCCAGGGCGCGCGCGACTACATCGTCAAGCCGGTCGATCCGACCGAGCTGATGGCCAAGATTCACGCCTTCGATTGAAGTCATGATGTCCCCGCGCTCACTGCGTCCGCTGCCCCCCGAGGGGGCGTTCGCCGCCCTTGGGGCGGCCCGGCGGGCGTCGACGTGAATGGCGAACAAGCAGGCCCTTCGCGATCTTCAGAGCCGGCTCGCCGAACGGCTTCAGGCCGCCCGTACCGAGCCGCTCGCGCAGTCCTGGCTGGCGGTCGAGTGCAGCTCGCGCGGCTTTCTGTTCCCGCTGCGCGAGGCCGGCGAGATCTTCCCGCTCACGCCGATGGTCCCCGTGCCGCACAGCCACCGCTGGTTCCTCGGCGTCGCCAACCTGCGGGGCCACCTGCACGGCGTCGTCGACCTGGCCGGATTCCTGGGCGTCAAGAGCGCCGATTCGCCGCGCGACCAGGCGCGCCTGGTCGGCTTCAACCAGTCGCTCGACATCAATTGCGTGCTGCTCGTCGATCGACTGTCGGGTCTGCGCAGCGAGGAAGAACTGACTCGCGACGCCGATGACAACGAGGCGCGTCCAAGCTTCGCGGGCGCCCGCTTTCGCGATGCTTCGTCGCGCGTCTGGCAGGAACTGCACCTCGCCGAGCTCGCGGGCGACGAGTCGTTCCTGCGCATCGTCGGCTGATGACGACTGCTGAGAGGTCCATATGAGCTTCGTGAACAAGATCAAGGGATGGGGCCAGAAGGGCGGCGCGGATCAGGGCGCCGACGGCGACGTCGCCGTCGCCGACGACTACCGCGGCCGGCGCGACTCGGCCGAGCATGCGTCGACCGACATCCCGCTCCACGACGCCGAAGCCGCGGCCGCCTTCGACGCGATGCCGCAGCACCACGACGGCGGGTCGCCGCCCTCGTCGATCATCTCGGAGGTCGTGCCCTCCGAGAGCGCCGACTTCACCGAGACCCGCCTGCAGGGCGCCGACACCGGCGCCGCGCCGCTGGCCTCCGCGTTGCCGCTGATCGGCGAGCGTCCGGCGGCCGAGCAACAGCGAATCCTGCTGGCGATGCTCGGCGTCGGCCTCGTCGGCCTCATCGTCCTGACGATCCTGTCGTTCTCGTCGGCCGGCCGGGGCTCCGCGCAGGTCGCTGCCAGCGGCCAGGCGCTGATGCAGTCGCAGCGGCTCGCGAAATCGGTCTCGCAGGCGCTGACCGGCAACCCCGCCGCCTTCCCGGAAGTCAAGGAAAGCGCCGAGGTGCTCGCGACCAACGTCCGCGGCCTCAAGGACGGCGGCGGCACGGTCCCGGCCGCGCCCTCGGGCGTTCAGGAATCGCTCGATGCGGCGATTCCGCTCGTCGATCGCGCCGAGAAGAGCGCGGCCGTCGTCGTCGCGCAGCAGAAGGCGCTCACCGAGGTCGGCCAGTCGCTGCGCGCGATCAACCGGCAGTCGGTCGAGCTGCTCGAGTCGGCGGAGGCGATCCTCTCGCTCAAGCTGCAGCGCGACACCAGCGCGACCGAGGTCTCCGCGCTCGGCCAGCTGGTGATGCTGACGCAGCGGATCGGCAAGTCGGCGAACGAATTCCTCACCGCCGAGGGCGTGAACCCCGAGGCGGTCGTGCTGCTCAGCAAGGACCTGAACTCGTTCAACGAGATCACCAAGGGCCTGCTCGACGGCAATCCGCAGATGGGCCTTCCCGGAACGCGCGACCCGCAGGTGCGCGAGCGCCTGATCGCCCTCAACAAGCAGTACCAGGACACGCGCGCGCGTGGCGGCGTCATCCTCGACAACCTCGCCGGCCTGAACGCCGCGCGCGAGGCGCAGAACACCATCATCGGCGACAGCGAGGCGCTCCGCAAGACGCTCGAGGGCGTGCAGGAGAAGCTCGGCAGCGAGACCGGCTTCAGCGGCCTGACGCTGTTCATGCTGCTTCTGTGCGCGATCCTCGTCATCCTCGGCGGCGCCGGCTTCCTGCGCCTGTACGTGGCGGAGCAGGGCCAGCGCGCGGCGCTCGCGCAGACGCGGCGCCTCGAGGCAGAAAGCCAGGAGAAGGAGGCCAAGCGCGTCAACGACGCCAACCAGGCCGCGATCTTGCGATTGATGAACGAGCTGCAAGGCGTCGCCGAGGGCGACCTGACGCAGCAGGCGACCGTCACCGAAGATATCACCGGCGCGATCGCCGACTCGGTCAACTACACCGTCGAGGAGCTGCGCACGCTGGTCTCGCAGGTGCAGGGCACGGTGGGTCGCGTGACCGCGACGACCGAGCAGGTCGAGGCGAACTCGACCGAGCTGCTGGCGACGTCGTCCGAGCAGCTGCGCGAGATCCGCGACACCGGCGAGTCGGTGCTGCAGATGGCCGGTCGAATCAACAACGTGTCGACGCAGGCGCAGGAAACGGCGCAGGTCGCGCGCCAGTCCTTGCAGGCGGCCGAGTCCGGCCTGAAGGCGGTGCAGAACACGATCGGCGGCATGAACTCGATCCGCGACCAGATCCAGGAGACGTCGAAGCGGATCAAGCGGCTCGGCGAGTCGTCGCAGGAGATCGGCGAGATCACCGAGCTGATCTCGGACATCACCGAGCAGACGAACGTGCTGGCGCTGAACGCCGCCATCCAGGCGGCCTCCGCCGGCGACGCGGGCCGCGGCTTCTCGGTCGTTGCCGAGGAAGTGCAGCGGCTGGCCGAGCGCTCCGCCGACGCGACGCGGCAGATCGCCGCCCTCGTCAAGACGATTCAGACCGACACGCAGGACGCCGTCGGCGCCATGGAACGATCGACGCAGGGCGTGGTCGAGGGAACGCGGCTGTCGGACGCAGCGGGTACCGCGCTGGGCGAGATCGACCGGATCACGCGCCAGCTGACCGACCTCGTCGCGGCGATCTCGCAGCAGTCGCTCTCGGAAGCGCAGTCGGCCAACGTCGTCGCCGCGAACATCCAGCACATCTTCGCAGTGACCGAGCAGACCGGTGAGGGCACGCGCTCGACGGCGCAGATGGTTCGCGAGCTGTCGCGCACCGCCGAGGAGCTGAAGCAGTCGGTGTCGCGGTTCAAGATCGGCTGAGCGCGGCCGGCCCGACGCCCGACCGCGACCCCGACCGTCCCTGAACCTCCTTTCGAGACGCCCGATGGACAGCAACCTGATGGGTCTGGACGCGCTGCCGACCGCGGACCCGACCGACGACCTCAGCTCGATCGCCTGGGTCCACGAGGAGCTGCGCCGCTCGCTCGAGGCCGCGCACAAGTCGCTGCGCCGCTTCCTGAAGGACCAGGAGGCCGTCACCGGCTCCGACATCGACTCGGTCGATCCGGGCGTGCTGCGCGCCGCCCGGTCGCAGATCCACCAGGGCGTCGGCGCCCTCGAGCTCGTCGGCCTGCCGGCAGCGGCGATCGTCCTGCGCGCGAGCGAGACCGCGATCCAGCGCGCAATCGCCAAGCCGCAGTCGCTCACGCCCGAGCTGGTCTCGGACCTCGAGCACGCATCGTTCGGCCTGCTCGACTACCTCTCCCGCCTGCTTGCCGGCAAGCAGGTGTCGTCGCTGTCGCTGTTCCCGGCCTATCGCGCGGTCCAGGAATCGGTCGAGGCCGAGCGCGTCCATCCCGCCGACCTGTGGGCGATCGACTGGCGCTGGCGCGAGGTCGCGAGCGATCCCGACGTCGTCCCGCGCCAGGCCGATGCCACCGTGCGCGCCGAGTTCGAAGGGCATCTCCTTTCGCTGATGCGCAACACGCAGTCGCTCACCGCGGCCGCGAAGATGAGCGACATCTGCGCCGGCCTCGGTGGCGGCTCGGCGCATCCCCAGGTGCGCACCTTCTGGAACCTCGCGGCCGCGATGTTCGAGGCGCAGCACCACGGCCTGCTCGGCTTCGACGTCTTCACCAAGCGCGTCGCCTCGCGACTGCTCGCCCAGTTCAGGCTCCTGCAGCGCGGCGACTCCGACGTTTCGGAGCGGCTCGCCCGCGATGTCCTCTTCTTCTGCAACCAGTCGGCGCCCGCCGGCCGCGGCATCCGCGTGCCGCGCCTGTCGCGAGTGCGCGAGGCGTACGGCTTCGTCGAGCAGACGCCGACCGACTATTCGCACAGCGTCCTCGGTCGCTTCGATCCGGCGATCGTCGCCCACGCCAAGAAGCGCGTCGCGGCGGCGAAGGAGGCGTGGTCCGCGACCGCGGGCGGCGAGATGCATCGCCTCGGCGGGCTGTCGGAGCAGTTCGCCCTCGTCGGCGATTCGCTGCGGCGCCTGTTCCCGTTCGGCGAGACGTTCGCCGCCGAGCTGCAGACCGCGGTCCAGCAGACCCAGGCCGCCCAGGCCGCGCCGCCGGCGCCGCTGGCGATGGAGGTCGCCACCAGCCTGCTCTACCTCGAAGCCGCGCTCGAGGACGGCGACTTCGACCAGCCCGAGCACGCCGAGCGCGTCAAGCGCCTCGGCGAACGGCTGTCCCTGGTTCGCCAGAAGCAGCCGCCCGAGCCGCTCGAGGCGTGGATGGAGGAGCTCTACCGGCGCGTCTCCGATCGCCAGACGATGGGCAGTGTCGTCCAGGAGCTGCGCGCCTCGCTGTCCGAGGTCGAGAAATCGATCGACAAGTTCTTCCGCAATCCCGGCGATCACTCGGTGCTGAACGAGGTGCCGGTCCAGCTGAGCTCGATGCGGGGCGTGCTCTCCGTGCTCGGCATGGACGCCGCGTCGCAGGCGCTGCTGCGCATGCGCGACGAGGTCGACGGGCTGGTCTCGACCGAGGTCGACCCGGAGAAGGTCAGGTCCGCCGGCGTCTTCGAGCGCCTGGCCGGCAACCTGTCGGCGCTCGGCTTCATGATCGACATGCTGAGCGTGCAGCCGCACATGGCGAAGTCGCTCTTCGTCTACGACGCCGACGCCGGGACGCTTGCGCCCGTCATGGGGCGCAGCGCGGCGCCGAAATCGGCGCCGGGTGCCGCACCCGTCGAGCCGCGCCTCCTCGAGCAGGCGCAGATGCTCGCCTTCACCTCGGTGCGCGAAGACGTTCCGGTCGAGGAGGTGACCCGCGACCTCGAGCGGCTGTCGCACGAGGCGCAGGCCGCGGATCAGCCCGCGCTCGCCGCTGCCGTGCTCAAGGCGCAGGACGCCTTCAGCAAGGCGCGCGATCCGATCGACGTCGCCAGCGCGCGCGGCGAGCTGTCCGAAGCGCTGGTCGATTTCGTCGCGACGTCGACCGAGCCGGCCGGCTTCGCGCCGGTCAGCGCACCGGTGCCGCTCACGCCGATGGCGCCGATCACGCTGGTCGAGAACTTCGAGCACGACGACGAGATGCGCGAGGTCTTCCTCGAAGAAGCGCGCGAGGTCGTCGAGTCGGCGCGCGCCGCGAGCGCCGAGCTGCAGTCGACGCCGGCCGACATCGAGCTGCTGACCACGCTGCGCCGCGCCTTCCACACGCTCAAGGGCAGCTCGCGCATGGTCGGGCTGAAGTCGTTCGGCGAGGCGGCGTGGTCGTGCGAGCAGGTGTTCAACACGCAGCTCGCCGAGCAGCGCGCGGCCGAGCCGGCGCTGGTCGAGTTCACGCAGTGGGCGCTGAACTACCTCGGCGAATGGGTCGAGGACATCGCCGCGCACCGGTCGGGGCAGCGCAACGAGCGCGAGGTGCAGGCCGCGGCCGCCAAGCTGGCCGGCGGCGGCAGCACCGAGCCGGCGCCCGACATCGCGCTGCCGATCGGCATGCCGCCCGACCTGCCGAGCCGGGACGACCTCGAGCTGCGCGCGCCGAGCCCGGCCGCCGCGCAGGCCGAGGAGCCCGAGGACTTCTCGTTCGAGCTGGACCTGTCCAACCTCGATCGCCTCGTCGAGCCCGGCTCGCCGCCGAGCGCCCAGCCGATGCCGGAGCCGACCGTGGCCGATGCGTCGGCGATGTTCGACCGCTTCGACGACGCGCGCAGCGACGCGATGCAGACGACGCTCACGAACGAGCAGTTCGACCACTTGCCTTCGGGCGGGGTCGATCTCGATCTGGGCAGCCCGGCCGACGCCCCGGCGATGATCCACAACCTGTCGCCGAGCGAGCGCGCCCGCGCCGACGACGACGTCTCCGGCCTGCTGCTCGACCTGTCGACGGGGGAGGCGCTGTCTTCCGGCGCGCCGGCCGATTTCGGGGCTTCGGGCCTGGTCGATCTCGAGGTCGGCCATGACCGCGCGAGCGAGCCGGCCAGCGATGAGCACGTCAAGGTCGTCGGCCCGCTGCGGATCGGCATCCCGCTCTTCAACATCTACCTGAACGAGGCCGACGAGCTCTCGCGCCGCCTCATGACCGAAGTCGCCGAGTGGGCGATGGAGCTGCACCGGCCGGTCGGCGAAGTGCCGATCGCGCTGGCGCATTCGCTGGCCGGCAGCTCGGCGACGGTCGGCTTCACCGACCTCTCGCAGCTCGCGCGTTCGCTCGAGCACGCGCTCGCGCGAACGCAGGTCATCGGCCATGGCACCGACGAAGAGGCGCGCCTGTTCGTCAACGCCGCGGAAGACATCCGCCGCCTGCTGCACCAGTTCGCCGCGGGCTTCCTGCAACAGCCGTCGCCCGACCTGCTCGCGCGTCTGGCCGAGCACGAAGTGAGCTCGGCGATGCGCCTCGAGGCGGCCACGGCCGCTTCCGAGCTCGCCGAAGGCCAGGACAGCGAGTCGCCGATCGAGCCGGCGATCGCGGTCGAGCCGCTGCTCACGCTCGAGGGCATCGACGACGCGCCGGCCGCGAACGATTCGTTCGCCGACGCCGACGCCGCGGCCGTCGGTCAAGGACCGCTTTCCGCCCCGCGCGACGACGGCGAAGCGACGGCGCCCGCGCCGCTGGGCGACGAGCCCCTCGCCAGCGGCGAGGTGCTCGAGGTGCCGGCCGACGAGGCGCCGGCGCCGACGCTCGTCGAAGCGTCGGGGGTCGGCCGCGCCGGCGAAGCGGCGCCCGCCGATGCGGGCTTCCGCGCGGCCGATGTCCAGGAACGATCCGACGCTGCGCCCTCCGTCTTCGGCGGCCTCGGCAGCTTCAACACGCTCGGCGTCTCGGAGCTCAAGCCGCTCGCCGCCGCGCCGCTCGAGTCGGCACGCGCCTCGACGGCGCGCGCCTCGACGTTCGGCGAGGTCGACGACGAGATCGACGCCATCGATGCGGTCGACCTCGAGCTGTTCCCGATCTTCGAGGAAGAGGCGCAGGAGCTGCTTCCCAAGCTCGACGGCCAGCTGCGCGACTGGCTGGGCGAGCCCGCGAACCATTCGCACGCGTCCGCGTGCATGCGCACGCTGCACACGCTGAAGGGCGGCGCACGACTTGCCGGCGCGATGCGCCTGGGCGAGATGGCGCACCGGCTCGAGACGCGCATCGAGCGATTGACCGCGACCGACGCGCCGCCGGCGAAGGCGGAGGACGTCGAGGCGCTGCAGGCGGTCTCCGACGCGATGTCGAGCGCCTTCGAGGCCTTGCGCAGCCGCGACGCGCAGGCGTATTCCGACGCCGTCGCCGCCGCGACGGCGCCCACGGCGCCCGCCGCGCGGCCGAGCGAGCCGGCGCAAGCGCGGATCGCGGAAGCGCCGGTGTTCGTCGCCACGCCGATCGTCATGCCCGCGCCCTCCAAGGCGTCGCAAGACGAGCCGGCGATCAGGCCGAGCTCAGACGTCGACGGCGCGTCGCGCGATCGCGCTCGTCGTGGCCGTCACACGGCGCCTGCGCCGCTCGCCGCGGTGCCTGCCGCCGAGCCGGCGTCGATCGACTGGTCGCGCTTCGCCCGCGAGGGCAGCGGTACCGTCAAGCCGGTCGAGCGCACGCTGGCGACGCAGTCGGCGGTTCGCGTTCGCGCGCCGCTGCTCGACCGCCTGGTCAACCAGGCCGGCGAGGTGAGCATCACGCGCTCGCGCATCGAGTCGGGCGTGGGCCAGATCAAGGGGTCGCTCTCCGACCTCACCGAGAACCTCGAGCGCCTGCGCGGGCAGCTTCGCGACATCGAGCTGCAGGGCGAAGTGCAGATGACCTCGCGCCTCGAGGCGGCCAAGGCGGCGTCGCAGACCTTCGACCCGCTCGAGTTCGACCGCTTCACTCGCTTCCAGGAGCTGACGCGGATGATGGCCGAGTCGGTCAACGACGTCGCCACGGTCCAGCGAACGCTGCAGCGATCGCTCGAGACGACCGAGGACGAGCTGGTCGCCCAGGCGCGCCTGACCCGCGACCTGCAGGACGACCTGCTGCGCACGCGCATGGTCGAGTTCGAAGGCCTTTCGGACCGCCTGTACCGCGTCGTCCGGCTGGCCGCGAAGGAGACCGGCAAGCTGGTTCGCCTCGACATCGTCGGCGGCTCGATCGAGATCGACCGCGGCGTCCTCGACCGGATGACCGGCGCGTTCGAGCACCTGCTGCGCAACTGCGTCTCGCACGGCATCGAGCTGCCCGAGGTGCGCAAGGCGGCCGGCAAGGATCCGACCGGCACCATCGTCGTCTCGCTCACGCACGAAGGCAACGAGGTCGGCGTCGAGTTCCGCGACGACGGCGGCGGCCTCGACCTGGACCGGATCCGCGCCAAGGGCGAGGCGATGCACCTGCTCGCGCCCGGCGCCGACCACAGCGACGCCGAGCTCGCCAACCTCATCTTCACCGCCGGCTTCTCGACCGTCGACACGGTCACCGAGCTCGCCGGCCGGGGCGTCGGCATGGACGTCGTCCGCGCTGAAGTGATCGCCATGGGCGGCCGCATCGAGACCGCGACGGCCGCCGGACAGGGCACGTCGTTCAAGCTGGTGCTGCCGCTGACGACGGCGGTGACGCAGGTCGTGATGCTTCGCTGCGGCGAGAGCACGGTCGCCGTGCCGTCGACGCTGGTCGAGATCGTCCGCCGCGCCACGCCGGGCGAGATCGACGCCGCCTACGCGACGGGCGCCTACGAGTTCGGCGGGTCGGCGCTGCCGTTCTTCTGGCTCGGCGCCCTGCTCCAGCTCGGCGCGCGCCCCGGCGAGGCCCTCGGTCGCATGCGCACGGTCGTCATCGTGCGCAGCGCGCAGCAGCGCATCGCCGTCCACGTCGACGAAGTGCTCGGCAACCAGGAAGTCGTCGTCAAGAACCTCGGCCCGCAGCTGTCGCGGCTGCCCGGCCTGGCCGGCATGACGCTGCTCGCCTCCGGTGCCGTCGCGCTGATCTACAACCCGGTCGCGCTGGCCACGCTCTACGGCGACGCCGCACGGGCGACCATGGCGCCGCGCGCCGCCGGCGCGCCGCCGCTGCTGCCGAGCGAGAGCGCCGCCAGCACGCCGACGGCGCCGCTCGTGCTGGTCGTCGACGATTCGCTGACCGTGCGCCGGGTCACCCAGCGCCTGCTCGTGCGCGAGGGCTACCGCGTGACGCTCGCCAAGGACGGCCTCGACGCGCTCGAGCGCCTCGCCGAGGAGATCCCGCAGGTCATCCTCTCCGACATCGAGATGCCGCGCATGGACGGCTTCGACCTGGTCCGCAACATCCGCGCCGACGGGCGCTGGCGCGACCTGCCGGTGATCATGATCACGTCGCGGATCGCGCAGAAGCACCGCGACCACGCGACCGAGCTCGGCGTCGACCACTACCTCGGCAAGCCGTACTCGGAAGAGGACCTGCTGGCGCTGATCTCGCGCTACGTCGTCGCCGCGCAGGCGGAAGCGTGAACCGAGCGACCGCTCGCGCGGTCGTTGCCGTCCGCTAGCGCCCGGCCTTGACGACGCTGTAGCGCTGCAGGGTCTTCTCGCGCGCCTCGGCGTGATCGACGAT
>DATIDZ010000277.1:0-3578 GCA_035456045.1 Caldimonas sp. | reverse complement strand
CGAGTTCCTGACGCTGCCGCTCTACGAGGAGATCTAGCCGCGATGGGGAGGCTCGCGCTGGCGCTGGCGTGCGCCGCGGCGCTCGCCGGCGGCGCCTGCGCGATGATCCCGGGGGCCGGCAACGGCAGCGGCATCGATCGCAGCGCGGGCGATCCCTCGGTGCGCCCGCAGGACGACTTCTTTCGCCGCGTCAACGGCCAGTGGCTGAAGACGACCGAGTTCCCGGCCGACAAGGCCTACCTCGGCTCGTTCGACGCCCTCGACGACAAGATCCAGGACGAGCTGCGCGGACTCGTCGAGAAGGCGGTGCGTACGCGCGCCGACGCCGATGAAGCGCGTATCGCCGACCTGTACGAGAGCTTCGTCGACGAGGCCGCGGTCGAGCGGGCGGGCCTCGCGCCGCTCGCCGGCGAGCTCGCGGTCATCGACGCGCTCCAGTCATCGAGCCAGCTGCCCGGCGTGATGGGCCGGATGACGCGGCTCGGCGTCGGCGTGCCGCTGCGCATGGACATCGACCAGGACTCGCGCGACGCACGACGCTACGTGCCGCAGATCGTCCAGGACGGGCTCGGCCTGCCCGACCGCGACTACTACCTCGTCGCCGACGACGCCAAGTTCAGGGAGGCGCGGGCCAGCTACCTCGCCTACCTCACCCGCGTGCTCGAGCTGTCGCGCGCGCCGGGCGATGCGGCGGCGTCGGCGCGCGCGGTGCTCGCCCTTGAGACGGCCCTGGCGCAGGGCCAGTGGGCGCGCGTCGACACGCGCGATCCCGTCAAGGCCTACACCCGGGTCGAGGTCGCGGGCCTCGCGCCGCTGGCGCCGGGATTCGACTGGCCGGCGTGGCTCGCCGCCACGGGCCTCGCCGGCAAGACCGGCGACGTGGTCGTCAAGCAGCCGAGCTACCTCGCGACCGTCGCCGCGCAGCTGTCGGCGACGCCGCTGCCGGTATGGAAGGCGTACCTGCGCGCGCATCTGCTGAGCTCGTACGCCTCGTTCCTCGGCCGGGACTACGTCGATGCCCGCTTCGCCTACGTCGGCACGACGCTGTCGGGAACGACCGAGAACGTGCCGCGCTGGAAGCGCGCCGTGGCCTTCGTCGACGCGTCGGCGGGCGAATCGCTCGGCAAGCTCTACGTCGAGGCCCACTTTCCGCCGGCGTCGAAGGCGCGCATGGAAAGGCTCGTCGCCAACCTGCTCTCGGCGTACCGCGACAGCATCGACGCGATCGACTGGATGAGCCCGGCGACGAAGCGCGAGGCGCAGGCCAAGCTCGCGACCTTCGCGCCCAAGATCGGCTACCCCAAGCGCTGGATCGACTACAGCTCGCTGGAGACGAAGAAGGGCGACCTCATCGGCAACGTCCGGCGCGCGCGCGAGTTCGCGTACGCGCGCGACCTCGCCAAGCTCGGCAAGCCGGTCGATCGCGACGAGTGGTTCATCACGCCGCAGACCGTCAACGCCTACTACAACGCGTCGCTCAACGAGATCGTCTTCCCGGCGTCAGTGCTGCAGCCGCCGTTCTTCGACCCGAAGGCCGACGACGCGGTCAACTACGGCGCGATCGGCGCGATCATCGGCCACGAGATCAGCCACGGCTTCGACGACCAAGGCAGCAAGTTCGACGGTGCCGGCAACCTTCGCGTCTGGTGGACCGACGAGGACAGGCAGCGCTTCGACGCCAAGACGAAGATCCTCGTGACCCAGTACTCGGCGTTCTCGCCGTTCGCCGGCTACCACGTCGACGGCGAGCTGACGCTCGGCGAGAACATCGCCGACAACGCCGGCCTCGAGATCGCGTACAAGGCCTACCACCGCTCGCTCGGCGGCAAGCCCGCGCCGATGATCGACGGCACGAGCGGCGACGAGCGCTTCTTCTACGGCTTCGCGCAGGCGTTCCGCGGCAAGGCGCGCGACGCGGTGCTGCTGACGCAGATGAAGTCGGACCCGCACTCGCCCGACGAATTCCGCGTCAACGGCGCCGTTCGCAATCACCCGGCGTTCTACGCGACCTTCGCCGTCCGTCCGGGCGACCCGATGTACTTGCCGCCGGAGCAGCGCGTCTCGATCTGGTAGCGCGGCGGGCCGCGACCGCGGGCGACGACAATCGCCGGCTCATCCGACCGCCGCCGCCGTGCCGAAGCCCGACCCGATCCACTCCCGCGCCGCCCTCGCCGAGCGCTTCGGGCCCCGCTATCGCTGGCTCGTGCTGGCGTCGGTGATGATCGGCACGGTCGCGTCGATCATGGCGTCGACGATCATCAACGTCGCCGTGCCCGACATGAGCCACGTGTTCGGCCTCGGCCACGAGCGCGCGCAGTGGCTCTCGGCGGGCTTCATGGGCGCCATGACGCTGTCGATGCTGACGACGCCGTGGCTGCTCGAGCGCTACGGCTACCGCCACACGTACAGCGGTGCCGTGATCGTGCTCATGGCCGGCGGCATCGGCGGCGGCGTCAGTTCGTGGTTCGACCTCGTTCTCGCCGCACGCGTGGCCGAGGGATTGGCCGCGGGCGTCCTGCAGCCGATCCCCGCGATCGTCATCCTGCACGCGTTCGGCCCCGGCGAGCGCGGCAAAGCCTTGGGCATCTTCGGCTTCGGCGTCGTCCTCGCGCCGGCGCTCGGGCCGAGCATCGGCGGCATCCTCGTCGAGGCGTTCGGCTGGCGCTCGATCTTCTTCGTCGTCACGCCGTTCTGCCTGGTCGCCGTGGCGATGGCCCATCGCTACCTGCCGGTCGGCGCGCCGGGCGGTGCGCCGATCAGCAAGTCGGGCGGCCGGCTCGACGTCGTCGGCCTCGGCCTGATCGCGATCGCCGTGCTCGCGCTGCTCAACGGCATGGTGCACCTGCACGGCGCGACGCTCGACGTCGGCCTGGCGCTGCTCGCGTGCAGCGTCGTCGCGACGGTCGGCTTCGTCGTCCACCAGCGGCGCGGCGCCAGGCCGCTGATGGCGCTCGGCCTGTTCGACCACCGGGCCTTCGCGATGGGCGGCACCGTCGCCTTCATCTACGGCATGGCGCTGTTCGGCTCGACCTATCTGGTGCCGGTGTTCATGCAGGAGGCACTG
This sequence comes from Caldimonas sp., assembly GCA_035456045.1. Taxonomy (GTDB): domain Bacteria; phylum Pseudomonadota; class Gammaproteobacteria; order Burkholderiales; family Burkholderiaceae_C; genus Schlegelella_A. Next base: position 514 of record DATIDZ010000277.1, on the reverse strand, counting down.
CACCTGCCGCCCTCGCAGGCCGGCGCGGTGCTGCTGCCGGCCGGACTCGTGCTGGCCGTGACGATCCCGATCGCCGGCCGCTACGCCGACCGCATCGCCGTCAGCAGGATGGTGAGCGCGGGCCTGGTCCTGCTCGCCGTGTCGTTCTTCCTCATGCTCGGCGTCGGCGTGGCGACCTCGCTGGCGCTCATCACCCTGTGGGCGGTGATCGGCCGGCTCGGCCTCGGCATGATCATGCCGTCGCTCAACCTGGGCTCGATGCAAGGGTTGCCGAATGCGCTGATCTCGCAGGGCTCCAGCACGATCAACTTCCTGCGCCAGCTCGGCGGCGCGGTCGGCATCGGCCTGGTCGGCAACGTCCTCGAATGGCGCCTGAAGGCGCACGCCGAGCTGCCGATCGCCGCCTTCCACGAAACCTTCGCGCTCGTCGGCACGATCACGGCCTGCGCCACTTTCGCCGCGTGGCGCATGGGGCCGGGCTCGCGTCCCACGGCCTCCCGATCCGACCCGCGTC
>DATIDZ010000276.1:0-3279 GCA_035456045.1 Caldimonas sp. | reverse complement strand
CCTGCCGGTCGGAGTGACCTACGCGCTATGGTCGGGCATCGGCATCGTGCTGGTCACCGTGATCGCGTGGATCCTGTATGGCCAGGTGCTGGACGGGCCCGCGATCGCGGGCCTCGACGACGGCGGGCTGCGAGCCGCGGTCGGTCGCGCCAACCTGTTCTGCCGCGTCACGCCCGAGCAGAAGGCCCGGGTCGTGCGGGCTCTGCAGGCGCGCGGGCACGTCGTGGGGTACCTGGGCGACGGCATCAACGACGCGCCGCCGCTGCACGTGGCCGACGTGGGCCTCTCGGTCGACTCGGGCGCCGAGGTCGCCAAGCAGGCGGCCGACATGGTCCTCCTTCGGCACGATCTCGGGGTCCTGCGCGACGGGATTCGCGAGGGCCGCCGGACGCTCGTCAACGTCAACAAGTACGTGCTGATGGCGACCAGCTCCAACTTCGGCAACATGGCGAGCATGGCCGCGGCGGCGTTGTTCCTGCCGTTCCTGCCGATGCGGCCGGTTCAGATCCTGCTCAACAACTTCCTCTATGACGTGTCGGAGCTGCCGATCCCGACCGATCGCGTCGCCGACTCCGACCTCCTCGCACCGCAGCGCTGGGACACGGCGTTCATCCGCAACTTCATGCTCACGTTCGGGCCGCTGAGCTCGGTCTTCGACCTGCTCGCCTTCGCGCTGTTCTACAAGGTGCTAGACACGCCGGTGGCGCTCTTCCAGACGGCGTGGTTCGTCGAATCGATGGCGACGCAGGTGCTGATCATCTTCGTGATCCGAACGACGCGCGCCGCCTGGCGCGACCGGCCTTCGCTGCTGCTGGCGCTGAGCAGCGTCGGCATCGTCGCCTTCGCCGTCGCGTTGCCGTATCTGCCCTGGGGTGCGTTCTTCGGTCTCGTCCCCCTGCCGGCCCCCGTGCTCGCCGTCGTCGCCGCGCTGACGCTCGCCTACCTCGTCGTGACGGAGCTGGCCAAGCACGCCTTCCATCGCCTCGATCAGGCGCGTCGAGGCCGCGCCGCCACACCGCTCGTCGTTTCCTGCGCCTGATCAGAAACGGCTTGCGCGTCGTCAACGCCGCCGCACCCGGATTCGCCTAAGTTAAGGCGTCGCCCTCACTGCGAAGCTCATGAGCCTGCAACGCCGATCGCATGCTGCGGTGCCTGCCGCGCCGCGCGCCAGGCGTCGTCGCAAGCGCGCGCCGACGGCCGCCAGCGTCCACGCCGCCGTCGATCCGTCGCGCCCCTCGCTGGCGGGGACGCGCGAGCGTGCGGCGAGCCCGTGGCTCACCGCCGTGGCGCACGCGTTCGATTCCCGTGCGCCGGCCCGCGAGCCCGGCTCGGGCCTCGAACCGTGGACGCTCCTGCCCGCCGGACCCGTTGCACCTGCGACCGCAGTCGGCGCCTTCATGGACTGGTGGCTGCACCTCGCCTCGTCGCCGGCCAAGCAATCGGAGCTCGGCCGCCTGGCCGCCGAGCAGGCGCTGCAGGCAGGGGCCGCTGCCTTGACCGGCGAGCGCATCGCTCCGTTGCCGCAGGACAAGCGCTTCGCCGATCCGGCGTGGCAGCACCTCCCGTACGCGGCGTTCGTCGACGCGTTCCTGCGCGTCGAGCGATGGTGGCAGAGCGCGACGACGCGCGTGCCCGGCGTCGACCGGCACCACGAGCAGATGGTCGCGTTCGCGGCGCGGCAATGGCTGGACATGGCGGCGCCGTCCAATTTCGTCAGCGTCAACCCCGTGGTGCAGGAGCGGATCCTGGCCGAAGGAGGAATGAACCTCGTTCGCGGCGCGCAGCACGCCGCCGAGGACCTCTGGCGCCACATCGCCGACCTGCCGCCCGTCGGCGCCGAGGCTTTCGAGCCCGGGCGAACGGTCGCCGTCACGCCGGGACGGGTCGTCCTGCGCAACCGGCTGATGGAGCTGATCCAGTACGCGCCGACGACGCCGCTCGTGCATGCCGAGCCGGTGCTCATCGTGCCGGCCTGGATCATGAAGTACTACGTGCTCGACCTGTCGCCGGGGAACTCGCTGATCCGCCATCTCGTCGAGCGCGGCTTCACCGTCTTTGCCATCTCGTGGAAGAACCCGACGGAGGCCGATCGCGACATCGGCATGGCCGACTACGAGCAACTCGGCGTTCGCACCGCGCTGGAGGCGATCGGCCGCATCGTCCCGGGCGAACGGATCCACGCCACCGGCTACTGCCTGGGCGGCACGCTGCTGGCGACCGCCGCTGCGGCGCTCGGCCGCGACGGCCACTCGCCGCTGCAGACCCTCACGCTCCTCGCCGCACAGACCGACTTCACCGCCCCCGGCGAACTCGGCCTCTTCATCGACGAGTCACAGGTCGCCTTCCTCGAGCAGCTGATGGCGCGGCGCGGCTATCTCGACAAGAAGCAGATGCAGAGCACCTTCCAGATGCTCCGCTCGGGTGACCTGATCTGGTCGTATCGCCTGCACAACCAGCTCCTCGGCGAACGCCGGCCGGTCAACGACCTCATGGCCTGGAACGCCGACGGCACGCGCCTGCCCGCGCGCATGCACTCCGAATACCTGCGCGGCATGTTCCTCGACAACGCGCTGGCGCGCGGTGAGTGGCGCGTCGACGGGCGGCCGATCAACCTGGCCGACATCCGCGTGCCGATCTTCAACGTCGGCGCCGTGCAGGACCACGTCGCGCCCTGGCGCTCGGTGTTCAAGCTGCACGCCCTCACCGACGCCGAGCAGACCTTCGTGCTGACCGCCGGCGGCCACAACGTCGGCATCGTCAATCCGCCGGGGCAGCCGAAGTCGAGCTACCGGCTGCATACCTGGCACGCGGGCGACCGCCTGGTCACGCCCGACGAATGGATCGCGGCCACGACGCCGGTCGCGGGGAGCTGGTGGACGCCGTGGCTCGCGTGGCTGCGCGACCACTCGAGCCGCCGCGTCGAGCCGCCGTCGATGGGCGCGGCCGGACTGCAGCCCCTCGAGGCCGCGCCCGGCGTCTACGTGCACGAGCGTTGATGCGCGTCAACGCTGGCCGTCGAGGCAGATGCAACATGCAAGTCCACTCCTGGGGAGTTCGCATGACAAGCAGTCGCCACAGCCAGCCGGAAGCGACGCCGCGGGCCGAGCAATCGCCTGATGTCCTGCTCGGGATCGGCAACGCCTTCTTCGAGGCGCAACGCGTCCAGTGGGCCGCCATGCTCGCGTGGCAACAGTCGCTCGCCACCTTCGGCAAGGATCTCTGCGAGCAGTGGGCCGTGCGGTACGCCGGCGGCATGCCGTTCGACGGCTGAGCCAGGCC
>DATIDZ010000275.1:0-2293 GCA_035456045.1 Caldimonas sp. | reverse complement strand
AGCGGAGCTACTCCTTCACGTAAGGGATGCCGATTGACGCGGGCGGACGCGAACGTCCGATCACGCCGGCCACCACGATCAGCGTAAGGACGTAAGGGAGCGCCTGGAACAGGACGGCCGTCGACTCCGAGAACTCCGGCAGCCGCTGGGCGATCGCGCTCGAGAATCCGAACAGGAGCGCGGCGATCAGCGCGCCGACCGGGCGCCACGCGCCGAAGATCACGGCGGCAAGCGCGATGAAGCCGCGGCCGGCAGTCATGTTCTCGCTGAACGAGCCGAGGTAGCCGATCGACAGGTAGGCGCCGCCGAGTGCCGCGAGCACTCCGGACAGGGTGACGGCGGCGTACCGCGTCGCATAGACGGAGATGCCGACCGTGTCGGCCGCGCGCGGGTGCTCGCCGACGGAGCGGATCCGGAGCCCGAGCGGCGTGTGGAACAGGGTCACGTGCCCGACGACGAGCAGCAGGAACGAGATCCAGATCATCAGGTTCAGGTGGCCGAAGACGGGACCGAGGAAGCCGATGTTGACATCCGGGATGCGCGGCAGGTCACCCGGTGTGCCGTTCTCGCCGTAGATGTCGATGAAGAAGTAACCGGTGACGCCGAGGGCGAGGAAGTTGATCGCCGTCCCGCTGACGACCTGGTCGGCGCGTAAGTGGATCGCCATCACGGCGTGGATGAGCGCAAAGCCCGCACCCGCGACCATGGCGACCACCAGCCCCATCCACCAGTTGCCGAACTTGTCGGCGCCGAGCGCGGCGAAGAACGCTCCGGCGAGCATCATTCCCTCGAGGCCGATGTTCACGACGCCGCTGCGCTCGCAGAACAGGCCGCCGATCGCCGTGAACGTCAGCGGCGTCGCCCAGACGAGCGTCGCCGAGAGCAGGGCGCTCCAGACGACGACCTGGTCGAGGTTCGACGTGCTCGCGCGCGTGGCGAGCACGCCGAGGAGGATCCCGACGAGCCCGAAGCCGACCGCCGTCCACCCCGGCCTGCGCTCGCCGCGCGAGAGCACCCAGACACCGACGGAGATCGCGACGAAGCCGATCACGACGGGGATCCACAGCGTGTGGGCGTCGAACGGCGGTAGTGCGGCGACGAACGCCGCCAGGCCGATCGCGATCCCGACGCGGCTGACGGTGCGCGGATTGAGGTTGAGCGAGCGGGTGGCGGCGTAGCCGGCGCTGCTCATGCGGGCTCCTCCGCGGCTTTCGCGCCGCCGCGCGTCAGCCGCAGCTTCTTGCGCGCCTGCCAGATGTAGATGATCAACAGGTCGGCGCCGACGAAGAGCAGGACGAGCGCCTGGATCATGAGCGCCAGGTTGCCGGCGAGCTGCGGCGGGAAGATGTTCGGGTCGAGGCTGCGCGTCGACGTGCCCGTGAGCAGCGCGCCGAACAGGAGCGCCGCCAGGCCGACGCCGACGGCGGTGTTGCGCCCGAGGAGGGCGACGGCAATGCCGATGAAGCCGATGTTCGAGACCTGGACGTCGAGCACGCCGAGCCGGAACTGCCAGCCGAGGATGTCGATCACGCCGGCAAGGCCGGCGAAGAGGCCGGAGATTCCCATCGCGATGACGAAGTTCCGCCCGACGCTGATGCCGCCGTAGCGTGCGGCCTCGGGGTTGAACCCGACGGCGCGCACCTCGTAGCCGAGCGTGGTGCGGTTGAGGATGATGTAGAACGCGATCAAGGCACCGATCGCGATGAAGATGCCGCTGTGCAGCGCCTGCAGCGCCGGATTGCCCCAGATCGGCGAGAGGTGCGCGCCCTTCGCGATGTCGTCCGAGATCGGGATCGAGACGTCCTGGTGGTTCTGCAGCGGGCCGCCGCGGCCGAAGAAGTAGCTGCCGCCCCAGTACGCGATCCAGTTGAGCATGATCGTCGTGATCACCTCGTGGGCGCCGACCGTCGCCTTGAGGAAGCCGGCGATGCCGCCCCACACAGCGCCGGCGAGCGAGGCGAGCGCGATCGCGAGCAGGACGTGCGGGATGTGCGCCATGTCGACGAAGCGCGAGCCGACGTAGACGCCGACGATCGCGCCGACGAGATACTGGCCCTGGCCGCCGATGTTGAAGAGGCCGCAGCGGAACGCGAATGCGACCGCGAGGCCGGTGAGGATCAGCGGCGTCGTCGTCAGCAGCGTCTGCGTCAGGTTGTACGCCGCGGTCGTGTTCGTGCTCGTGTTCCACCAGAACCACACCTGGTGGTTCGTGAACGGGATGTCGATGTGGTAGTTGCCGAAGTGGAAGAACCAGTTGAGCCCGGCGCCCTCGAACACCGCCTTGTACACGGCG
>DATIDZ010000274.1:0-6610 GCA_035456045.1 Caldimonas sp. | reverse complement strand
GCCGTCGGCGATGGCGCCGGCGTTCACGTCCATCAAGTCGTGCCAGCGCCGCGCCAGGCCGCTCGTCGTCGCCACCTTGACGACGGGCGCCTCGGCGAGGCCGTAGGGCGTCCCGCGGCCGGTCGTGAAGACGTGGACGTTCATTCCGGCGGCGAGCTGCAGCGTGCCGCAGATGAAGTCGCTCGCCGGCGTCGCGGCGTAGACCAGGCCGCTCGTCAGCCCCTTGTCGCGGAGCCGCTCGCCCGGACCGAGGACGCCGACGATCGGCGCCGATCCCGACTTGACGATCGACCCCATCGCCTTCTCGACGATGTTGGCGAGGCCGCCCTTCTTGTTGCCCGGCGTCGTGTTGGCGCTGCGGTCGGCGCCGCCCTTGCCGAGGTAGGCGTCGTACCACGCCATCTCACGCACCATCGCCGCCGCGACCTCGGGCGACGCCGCGCGGGCGGTCAGCTGGTCGATGCCGTCGCGCACCTCGGTGACCTCGGAGAACAGCACGGTAGCGCCGGCGCGCACGAGCAGGTCGGTGCAGACGCCGACCGCCGGGTTGGCGGTCGCGCCGGAGAACGCGTCGCTGCCGCCGCACTGCACGCCGACGACGAGCGCCGACGCCGGCACGGTCTCGCGCCGGCGCGAATCGAGCCGCGCCAGATGGCGCTCTGCCGACGCCATGATCGAGTCGATCATCGACGCGAAGCCGACGTGCGCGTCGTCCTGGAGGCAGACGACGTCGAGGCCGTCGCCCGCCTCGGGCTCGCCGCGCTCGTCGCGGATCGCGAACGATCCCGGCGGCAGCAGCCGCTCCGGCTGCAGCTTCTCGCAGCCGAGGCTGACGACGAGGATCTCGCCGCCGAAGTTCGGATTCCTGCTGATGTTGCGCAGCGTGCGGATCGGGATGTGCGCATCGGGGGCGTCGATGGCGACGCCGCAGCCGTAGCCGTGCTCGAGGCCGACGACGTCGTCGACGTTCGGATAGCGCGGCAGCAGCTCGGCCTTGATGCGCGCGACCGCATGCTCGACGACGCCCGCGACGCACTGCACCGTCGTCGTGATGGCCAGGATGTTGCGCGTGCCGACCGAGCCGTCGGCGTTGCGGAAACCCTCGAAGGTGTGGCCGGCGAGCGGTGTCGTGGGCGGCGGCTTGATCGTCGCGACCGGCAAGCCCTCGAGCGAGCGCGCCGCCGGCATCTTCAGGAGCCGCTCGTGCACCCAGCGTCCGGCGGCGATCGCCTCGGCGGCGTAGCCGATCGGGATGCCGTAGCGGATCACCGGCGCGCCCGCGTCGATCGTCGCGAGCGCGACCTTGTGTCCTTGCGGGACGCGATCGATCAGGCGAAGGCCCGAGGGCAGGACGACGCCGGCGTCGAGGCCGCCCTCGTTGGCGACGATGGCGACGTTGTCGCCCGCAGCCATCCGGATCGTGTGCGGCGCACGCCGACGCGCCGCGTCCGGGGTGGCGTTTGCGTCAATGGCAGGGTCGATCGACATGGCGGAAAGTCTATGCCTCGCGCCCATCCCGGGCCGCCCCGACCCGATCCGGAGCCGACATGACGATTTCCCGCCGCAACTTCACCCTCGCCGCGACCGCGTCGGCGTTCGTCGCGCCCGCGTGGAGCCAGGACAAGTGGCCGTCCAAGCCGATCGTCTACATCGTTCCTTTTCCCGCCGGCGGCACGACCGACATCCTCGCGCGCCTGATCGGCCAGAAGCTCGGCCCGGTGCTCGGCACGACGATCGTCGTCGACAACAAGGGCGGCGCCGGTGGCAGCGTCGGCTCGGAGATGGCGTCGCGCGCCGCGCCCGACGGCTACACGATCCTCGGCGGAACGATCAGCTCGCACGCGATCAACGTCAGCCTCTATCCGAAGATCGGCTACGACCCGATCAAGTCGTTCGAGCCGGTCACGCTCATCGGCACCAACCCGACGGTGCTCGTCGTCAATCCGGCGAGCCCGTACAAGACGCTCGCCGACGTCATCGCCGCGGGCAAGGCGAAGAAGCCGCTCACCGGTGCCTCGGCGGGCAGCGGCACGTCGCAGCACCTCTCGCTCGAGCTGCTCAAGGCGCGTGCCGGCATCGACATCACGCACATCCCGTACAAGGGCAGCGGTCCGGCCATCCAGGACGTGATGGCCGGCCAGGTCGACATGATGTTCGACACCACCGTCGTCGCCGGGCCGCACATCGAGAGCGGCAAGCTGCGCGCGCTCGCGGTGTCGTCGGCGAAGCGGGTGCCGAGCCTGCCCAACGTGCCGACGGTCGCGGAGAGCGGCGTCCCGGGCTACGAGGTCGTGTCGTGGCAGGCGATCTTCGCGCCGGCGGGAACCCCGAAGCCGATCGTCGACCGGCTGCACGCCGAGATCGGCAAGATCCTGCGCGAGCCCGACATGCAGGAGCGCCTCGCCAAGCTGGGCATGCAGGGCGCCGACATGACGATCGAGCAGTTCGCGACGTTCCAGAAGGCCGAGGTCGCGAAGTGGGCGGCGGTGATCAAGAGCGCGAACATCAAGCTGGAGTGATCGCCGCGGCCGCGGCGCCGCCTCGCGCGTCGCGGCCGCGGCAGCTCAGGCGGCGAAGGCCGCGCGCCACTGCTGCTCGCCGCGCGGCGTGAAGACGACGACCCGCGAATCGTCGGCGCGGCGCGCCCAGCGCAGCGCATAGAGCCGGTCGAGCAGCGCGGCGCCGAGCGCGCCGCCGAGGTGATGGCGGCGCTCGCCCCAGTCGAGGCACGGGCGGCAGAACGTCCGCCGGGCGTGCACTGCCTGCGCCGGATCGATGCCGAACGCGGCGAGCGCGTCGGCGCCGGCGTTGGTAAGGAACAGGCTGCCGGCGCTGTCGGCGAGCCAGCCGCGTGCCACGAGACCGTCGAAGGCGAGAACCCCGAGCTCGCCGGCGAGGTGGTCGTAGCAGACGCGCGCCTTGCGCAGCGCCGGCTCGCGCGGCCCGGTGACGAGGCGGACCGCGCCGGTTCGAAAGGCGACGCCCATCAGCGATTCGAGCAGCCGCGCGACGTCGCTGCCGGCGAGGCGGAAATAGCGGTGCCGGCCCTGCGCCTCGACCGCGAGCAGGCCCGCGTCGACCAGCTTGGCGAGGTGCGCGCTCACCGTCTGCTTGGTGACGCCGGCGACGGCAGCGAGCTCGGTCGCCGTGAGCGCGCGGCCGGCGAGCAGCGCGGTCAGGATCTCGGCGCGCGCCGGGTCGCCGATCAGCCCGGCGACGCGGGCGATGTTCGGGCCGTCTTTCACGGTTCGATCGTAGCCGAACCATCGCAGCGAGCAAGGGCGCTATGGTCTTGCGTCCCCGCCCCGCACGAGCCGCCATGACGATCACCTGCTTCATCCGCTACCGCATCGATCCGTTCCAGCGCGACGCCTTCGCGGCCTACGCCGCCGCGTGGGCCGAGATCATCCCGCGCTGCGGCGGCCACCTGGTCGGCTACTTCCTGCCGCACGAGGGAACCAACGACATCGCCTGGGGGCTGATCGCCTTCGACTCGCTCGCCGCCTACGAGGCGTATCGAGCGCGCCTGAAGGCCGACCCGGCCGGCCGGGCGAACTTCGCCGTCGCCCAGGCCGGGCGCTTCATCCTCGCCGAGGAGCGCAGCTTCCTCGAGACCGTCGCGGCCACGTTCGGCATCGCCTCGCATCGCGACGCGCAGGCGGCCGCGTGACTGCGCGACGCGGCAGCGAAAACCCCGGCTGCAGCATGCCGACGTTTGTGATGTGATGGCGCGACGCGGCGCGCCGGCCGCCGCAGGGAGAAGCCCGTGCGCATTCCCTCGCTCGTCGTCCTCGTCGCCGCCCTCCTCTGCGGCTGCGCCGCCGCCCCGCCCGCCGCCGCGCCGGACTCGCTCCTCGCCGATCGCCTGTTCGCGGCACCGCGCGAGCCGGTACGCACCGACGACCTCTTCGCGCTCAGCGATGCGATGCGCCGCTACCTGACCGTCGACATCGCCGACCAGATCCGCCTCAAGGGACCGCAGCTCGGCCTGATCGAGGCGCTGCAGAAGCACACCCAGCTCAAGCTCGAGTACGACGCCGCGCGCACCAAGGACGCCGCCGCGACGTTCGCCAGCCGCACGGGCAACTGCCTGTCGCTGGTGATCATGACGGCCGCGTTCGCCAAGGAGCTCGGCGTTCCGGTGGCCTACCAGGCCGCCTACCTGGACGAGACCTGGAGCCGCACCGGCAACCTGCTGATCGCGAGCGGGCACGTCAACGTCACGTTGTCGCGGCGCCTCTTCGATGCCAGGACGCCGCGCGATCGCAGCCCGATGACGATCGACTTCCTGCCCCCCGAAGACGTGCGCGGCCTGCGCACCCGCGACGTCGGCGAGCGGACCATCGTCGCCATGTACGCCAACAACCGCGCCGCCGAAGCCCTCGCCGACGGCCGCCTCGACGACGCCTACGCCTGGGCCGCCGAGAGCGTGCGCCGGGATCCGGCGTTTGCCGGCGCCTACAACACCCTGGGCGTCGTCTACCTTCGCCATGGCGACTTCGCCGAGGCCGAGCGGGCGTTCGCGCGCGTCCTCGCCGACGATGCCAAGGACACGCGCGCGCTCGCCAATCTCGCCGAGACCTATTCGCGCCAGGGCCGAACGAGCGACGCACAGGCCACGCGCCAGCGCCTCGCGGCGCTCGAGACCTATGCGCCCTACCACTTCTTCGACCTCGGCATGGCGGCGGCGCGGCGCGACGACTGGCGCACGGCCCGCGAGTTGTTCGCGCGCGAGGTCGCGCGCGCCGACGCCAATCACGAGTTCCACTTCTGGCTCGGCGTCGCCGACTGGCGGCTCGGCGAGGAGTCGGCGGCGCTGCGCCACCTCACGCTGGCGCTCGACAACAGCCTGACGCGCGACCAGCACGACCTGTATGCGGCCAAGCTCGCCTGGCTGCAGACGCACCGCCAGCACTAGGCGCCGTTCATTGCGGAGGCCCGCCATGGCCGAAGACGACGACACCGCCCGCCGCGCGGCGATGGTCGACCTGCAGGTCCACGCACGCGGCATTCGCGATCCCGCCCTCCTCGCCGCGATGCGCGAGGTGCCGCGCCACGAGTTCGTCGCCGCGCGGCTGCGCCGCGACGCCTACGAGGACACGCCGCTGCCGATCGAGGAACGGCAGACCATCTCGCAGCCGTACATCGTCGCCCTCATGCTCGAGGCGGCCCGGCTCGTCCGACGCGACCGCGTCCTCGAAGTCGGTGCCGGCTCCGGCTACGCCAGCGCGGTCGCGAGCCGGCTCGCCGCCCACGTCGACGCGATCGAGCGCCATCCGCGCCTGGTCGAGCTGGCGCGCGAGCGGCTGAGGCGCCTCGGATTCGCCAACGTCGACGTCCACGAAGGCGACGGCAGCGTCGGCTGGCCCGAGGGCGCGCCCTACGACGCCATCGTCGTCGCCGCCGCCGGCCCCCGCGTCCCTGAGGCGCTGCGGCTGCAGCTCGCGCCTGGCGGCCGGCTCGTCATGCCGGTCGGCGACCCGCACGGGCCGCAGCGCCTGGTGCGGCTCGTCCGCGAGAGCGACGATCGCTTCGAGCAGACCGACCTCGGCGGCGTGATGTTCGTCCCCCTCGTCGGCGCGCAAGGCTGGCGCGCCGACCCGAACGGCGACTGACGGCTCCAGACAAACCCCCTGCACGCCCCGGCGCCGGCGGGGCAGAGTCGAGAGCTCGCCGCAGGGTCCTGCGGCATCCTCGAACTGCGCCGCCCATGAATCGCCGTCTTCCGCTTCTCCTGTCTTGCCTCGCGCTCGCGACAGCGCTCGTCGTTCCCGCCGCGGCGCGCGCGCAGGAGACGACGCTGCGCCTCGTCAGCGCCTTCGCCGAGAACGGCATCTACGTCGTCCACCTGCAGAAGTGGCTGCAGAAGTTCAACGCCGAAGGCAAGGGCACGCTGCAGATCAACTTCATCGGCGGGCCGAAGGCGATCCCGACCTTCGAGGCGGGCAACGCGGTGAAGACCGGCGTCGTCGACATGGCGCTCGCGACCGGCGCGTTCTACACCAACGTCATGCCGGAGGCCGACTTCCTGAAGCTCGCGCAGATCCCGGTCGCCGAGCAGCGCAGGAACGGCGCGTTCGCGGCGATCAACGAGCTCTGGATGCAGAAGGGCAACATGGTCTACCTGGCGCGGATGGTCGAGAACCAGCCGTTCCACCTCTACCTCAACAAGAAGGTCGACAAGCCCGACCTGACCGGGCTGAAGATCCGCATCACGCCGGTCTACCGCGACTTCTTCGCGGCACTCGGCGCCAACGTCGTGACGACGCCGCCGGGCGAGGTGTACTCGGCCCTCGAGCGCAACGTCGTCGACGGCTACGGCTGGCCGATCGGCGGCATCTTCGACCTCAACTGGAACGAGAAGACGAAGTACCGCGTCGACCCCGGCTTCTACGACGCCGAGGTCTCGATCATCATGAACCTCGACGCCTACAAGAAGCTGAGCCCGAAGCAGAAGGCATTTCTCGAGAAGCAGGCGCTCACGCTCGAGGCGATGAACGGCTTCTGGGCGACCTACGGCAAGGACGAGGCCGCGCGCCAGGAGAAGGCCGGCATCCAGGCGATCCGGTTCGACGCCGCCGGCACCAAGGCCTTCGTCGACAAGGCGTAC
>DATIDZ010000273.1:0-21965 GCA_035456045.1 Caldimonas sp. | reverse complement strand
GATGGCTACGCGAGCTCGGTGTGGACAACATCGTCGTGGATCCGGCGAGCATCGAGGTGAACCGGCGCGCGCGCCGCGCGAAGACCGATCGCTTGGACGCCGACAAGCTGCTGGCGATGCTCGTTCGCCATCACAGCGGTGAGCGTGTCTGGTCGGTGCTGCGCGAGCCGAGCCCGAGCGACGAGGACGCGCGCCGCACCCACCGTGAGCTGCAGCGGCTGACGCACGAGCGCATCGCGCACACGAACCGGATCAGCTCACTCCTGGTGCTGCACAACCTGCGCCCCAAGGTCGTCATCGGTGGTCGCGATTGGCCGGCCTGGTGGAACGAGCATCGCGAGCGGGTGCCACCGAGCTTGCGCGCGGAGCTCGAGCGAGAGACTGTGCGGCTGAAGCTCGTCAAGGAGCAAGTCAGAGCTATCGAAGCCGAGCGCGCGAGGGAGCTTGCCGAGGGCAAGCAACCGTTGGTTGCGCAGCTCATCCGGCTGCGCGCGATCGGCACCAAGGGCGCCTGGGTGCTCGTCAAGGAGGTGTTCGGCTGGCGGCGCTTCGCAAACCGGCGTGAGCTGGCGGGCACCCTCGGCCTGGTGCCGACTCCCTATGCAAGCGGTGACAGCCAGATCGAGCAGGGCATCAGCAAGGCCGGCAACCGCCGAGTGCGCGCCTTGCTGGTCGAGTTGGCCTGGGGTTGGTTGCGCTTGCAGCCTGGCAGCGCACTGACGCAATGGTTCAACCGGCGCTTCGTCGGTGCGGGCAAGCGCATGCGCCGGGTTGGCATCGTGGCTCTGGCGCGGCGTCTGGCAATCGCACTGTGGCGCTACCTGCAAGACGGTCAGATCCCGACCGGCGCCGAGTTCAAGGTCGCAGGACTCCCCGCCTGAGACCGCAACTTGCGGACATAGTGCTGCCGTCATGAAGCAAGGTCGACGCGCCCGTAATGTCAGCGGGTCGCCGCAACGCGACCGTCCATATAGATGGGGCGCCTCGAGTTCGGGGCATTGCCAGCGCACTTCGCGCGCATGCTGCATGTGGTGCGGGACACCTTCGTCCGGCACGGATAGAAGCTGGCTCGAGCATGTGCTCGGGCCTTCCACACGCCCCAACCTTGCGTCAAGACGGCTACTGCTTCAGCTTCATCCACTTGTTCCGCCATGACGCTATGGGGCCTCAGGTCTTGACAAGTCAGTCCACATAGAAGCTGACGTTCTTGGCTCGCGACTCGCAGCAGGGTCAGCTCAGGTCGCATCGTCGAACATTGGATCGGCGGTCACCTTACCCGCGTACGATGGGGCCATCGGCATCGCAGCCGCCTCCGGGAGCTGACATGGCGCTTTGCACGCCGCGATACAGCGCAGGCGCCGTTGCCTCCTGGCGAGGCGATCGTCAAATGATGGGCCGCCGCCGCTTCGTCGGCGCGCTGGCCGCGTTGGGCGCGGTTGCGACGCGCGCGCAGGTACCGGGCCGGCGCTATCGCGTCGGCTACATCGGCTTCACCATCAACGGCGATGACTCGCCTGAGTCACGTCGCAACTGGGACGGACTGGTGGAACGGCTGCGCGAACTCGGATTGCGCGACGGCGAAAACCTCGTGCTCGAGAAGCGCTTCTTCGAAGGTCGGCCCGAGCGCTACACCGCCATCGCGCGCGAACTGGTCGACTCCGGCTTCGACCTGGCCATTGCGAGCAGTGGCGCCGCCGCCCGCGCGGTCATGGACGCGAGCCGGGGCCGCATGCCGGTCGTCATCCTGTTCGTGTCCGATCCAGTGCGGGCGGGGCTCGTGCAGAGCCTGGCGCACCCGGGCGGCCCGGTCACCGGCATCTCCAACCTCGCCGACGAGCTCACCCCGAAGCGCATCGAGCTGCTCAAGGCGGCAATGCCAGGTGCGGCGCGCGTTGCGTTCGCGCGCTGCCCCGACTGCGAGCAGGCGGCGGGTCGTCCCGCTGCCGAGGTTGCCGACCGCTTCGATGGGGAGGCGGCCGCGGCCCGCCGCGTCGGTGTGACGTTGCTCCCGTTGGAGGTCAACACGGTCGCCGACTTTGATGCCGCTCGTAAGCGCCTGCGCAATGACCGCCCGGATGCGCTGCTCATCGGCGCGACGCAGACGAACGTGGCCCTGCGCGACGAATGGATTACCCTGATCGATGCGTTGCGGCTGCCGACGATGGCGCCTTACGCGGCGTTCGGCGCCATGCTCTCCTACGGTCCCGACGTGGCGGCCATCTTTCGCAAGGCGGCCGACTATGTGGCGCGCATCCTGAACGGTGCCCGTCCGGGTGATCTCCCGATGGAGCAGCCGACGGAGCTTGAATTCGTCATCGATGAGCGCATCGCGCGCCGCATCGGAATCGACATTCCGCGGTCAGTGCTTTTGCGAGCGACGAGGGTGTTGCAGTGAGCGCGCGCCAGCGACCCTTGCGGCTCGGCGCAGTCGGCGCACGGGCGGGCTGCCGCGGTAAGTGGCTCCATGCGGGCGAGGCACACACTGGGGGCAGCTGGTGGAGGTCTGTGGCGACCAGGTGAAGCGTCTGCACTCCAACGCGTTTGGCCCGCCCCTGGGTGGTGACCTGCCCGCGAGGGTGGTGAGCCACGTCAAACCGTCGCATTCTTAGCTTGTTTCGAGACGGCGAGATGCTCTGGGCGGCTGGGATCGAATGGAATCTACAAGGCGGAACAGTTCCTCGCGAGGTCCGTGTGCTGCGCTCTCGACGCAGCCCTGGCAAGTCCCGCGGCTTCGTGGCGGAACGTTAAAACGTTCGAAACCAGTCGGTCGTGACCGTCCGCAAGTGGCCGCGCTGAGCCGCTCGGCTCACGACGCCAGTCCACCCGCAGCGGCTGCCGCGGTGCCCGGCGCGAGCAGTTTGCTCCCGAGCCAACCGACCAGGATCGGCGTGGCAATCACCACGACGTCGAACACCAGCACACCCGTCGCTGCGAACACGCCGGCCTTCTGCCCACCGTACACCGCGGCGAGCAGGAGGTGCGCGATGACCCCGCCAGAGACCGATATCGCGAGCGCCTTGCCGCTCATGGCATGGGACTTCAAGACCACGTAGACCATCCAGCAGAAGCTGGGAATGAACAGCAAACCGCTTGTCAGAACACCACCTGCCCCTGCGGCGCCGGTCGCAATCGTCGTGACGACATGAAGCGTTCCGTTGAAGATCAGCAAGCCGTACCAGCTCAATCCGATCACGAGGTTGCGCCGTGCCAACCATGCCGCAAGCGGTGCGCTGACCCACGCGATGCCGAGGTTGACAAGCGGGTAGTGGGCGATGGGAATCGGGCAGTCGGGATACGGCACGTATCCCACGTTCTTGCAGAGCATGTCCGGCAGGTCGTAGGTTCGGCCCAGAACATCGAAGCCGTACTCCTCGAACATGTGAACCATGAGCATCGGCACGGTGAGCCAGGCGAGCCACACCGGATCCCACCATCGCGAGCCGGCCGCGTTGCCGCGCAGTGCATTCGTTCCAAGTAGCACCGCGAAGAGCACCAAGCCGCCGCCAAGGCACAGCCATGGCCAACCCAGGTGCCAATTGCTCCAGACCATCGCCAACCCCAGGTGTCGCTCAACGCCGAGGACGGCAGAATAGCGCGTCGTGTCGCGGGACCGGATGGGGTCGGGCGCCCCGAGGCCTCAGGCCGGACACAGCGAATGGAATCGAATGCCTACGGTCGCCCGCTCATCCCCTCGACATGAGCGCCGGCCGGAAGCGAGCGAAGCTCGCCAGAGAACGTCCGCTCGATGGAATGGTCAGAGCGGCCGTTCGAATGAGCGAACTAAATACGGCGCTCTGCTCGATTTGTTCGCGCAGCCAGGAAATCGAGGATCGGCAACGATGCTCGCAGGATGTGCTCGCGACACTCGTTCGCGACACATCTGCTCCAGGTCCGCAGCTCGTCTAGCCAAGGAGCCAAGGCGATCGGAAGCGTGAGGCCCGCAGTCGTTAGAGTCGGACGGGCCTTCTGCCCGACGACCTTGCCCTTGCCGTCGGTTCGGCGACGGAACTCGCCGCGCTGTCAGGCGTTCCGACGCTGGGCGCGCGTTCTTGCACCGACACCCGCCAGTCCGGCCAGCAGGAGGCCGATCGTGGCAGGCTCGGGTACAGCCAGGATCGCTGCGGTGTTGAGAGCGCCGACCGTTGTCGCGCCGCTGCCTGGATGCAGGGACGGGTAATCCTCGATGTAGTTGCCGAGCGTCAGGTTCCAGGCGACGTTGCTGCTGTCGTGCAGCACCCACGGCGTATCCAGGTGCGGACACGCCGGCGGGTTGCCGCTGATGCAGGGGCCCGAGCCGTGACCGACGCCGAAATAGTCGGTGTAGGTCACCGGCGTCAGCGCATTCACGCTGAACTCGGGGGACGCCCCAGCGAAGTCGCCGACGATGCCGGCGCCGTCGCTCACCACGTTGGCAATGAGCCCTATGCCGTAGCGGCCCGTATTGAAACTCGAGCTGCGATCGAAGATCGCGACCGTGACGCCCGCTGTCGAGTTGGTCGCTGCAGTGTCGATCTTGTACGTCGCGCCGTTGATCTGGATGGTTGCCAAGGTCGGCACGTACGCATGAAAGCCCGAAAACACGGGCGCTGGCGGCAGCACGTTCGGGCTGCTGTTGTCGAAAAACGCCGTGATCGTGAACGGTGTCGACGCGGAGAAGAACGTGCGACTGCCCGCGGACGCCAGGTTTAGTGACTCGGTGGTGTTGAACGTTCCGGTGTACACGAGCTCGAACGGCGCCGCCTGGGCGGCGAGTGCAATGACGGTCAGCGCGCCCGTTACGATGAGACGCGCCCGGGACGCGGCAAGGGAACGAACGCCGACTCCTGAAGAAGCAGATGTCATCTCTGGTCTCCGCGCGTGCGCGCATGGTTGTCGATGTGAATGGCACCGGAGCGAACATCCCCAGTCCCGTTCTCGGCTGCAAGCTTTGACGAAGAAGCCAATCACGTCAACTCTTGTTTCACTCGCCGCTGAGGCCTTGCGATCGCCAGCAAGCTCCGTCGCAACCGCAACTGCATCCATGCCCTGCGGAAGGCTGCGTCACTGCCTGCTAGGTTTTGCGCGCCGGCTGGACATTCCCCAGGCTAGCAGGCACGAGCATGTGTAGGGCGATCGCTCCGAACGCTGGACACCGTCCGGTGGCGCCAGCGTCCAAGGGTTCGCCGCAGGCAGCAGGTTGCGCTTACGGTCTTCTCCCGAGTACATGACAGACAACCTTTCCTTGCGCTGACACGCCTTCTTTATCCGATCAGGATTCATCACGGCCGGACCCGACTACTCGACCGTGACGCTCTTGGCGAGGTTCCTCGGCTTGTCGACATCCGTGCCGCGCGCCACCGCCGTGTGGTACGCCAGGAGCTGCAGCGGCACGACGTGCAGGATCGGCGACAACGCACCGTAGTGCTCGGGCATGCGGATGACGCGAACGCCCTCGCCCGAGCGGATGCGCGTGTCGTTGTCGGCGAACACGAACAGCTGCCCGCCGCGCGCCCGCACCTCGTGCAGGTTGCTCTCGAGCTTCTCGAGCAGCGCGTCGTTGGGCGCGATCGCGACCACCGGCATCTGCGCCGTGACGAGGGCGAGCGGGCCGTGCTTCAGCTCGCCGGCGGGATACGCCTCGGCGTGGATGTAGCTGATCTCCTTGAGCTTGAGCGCGCCCTCGAGCGCGACCGGGTAGTGCATGCCGCGGCCGAGGAAAAGCGCGTTCTCCTTCGACGCGAACTCCTCGCTCCACGCGATGATCTGCGGCTCGAGCGCGAGCACCGCCTGCACCGCGACCGGCAGGTGGCGCAGCGACTTCAGGTGCTGCGCCTCCTGCGCGTCGTCGAGGCGGCCCCGCACCTGCGCGAGCGCGAGGGTGAGCAGGAACAGGCCGACCAGCTGGGTCGTGAATGCCTTCGTCGACGCGACGCCGATCTCGACGCCGGCGCGCGTGATGTAGGCCATCTCGCACTCGCGCACCATCGCGCTGGTGGCGACGTTGCAGACCGTGAGCGTGTGGGTCATGCCGAGCGAGCGAGCGTGCTTCAGCGCTGCCAGCGTGTCGGCGGTCTCGCCGCTCTGCGAGATGGTGACGACGAGGGTGCGCGGGCTCGGCACGCTGTCGCGGTAACGGTACTCGCTCGCCACCTCGACCGAGGTCGGGATCTTCGCCATCGACTCGAGCCAGTACTTCGCGACCGAGCCGCTGTAGAAGCTCGTGCCGCAGGCGAGGATCAGCACCGAGTCGATCTCCTTGAAGACGCGGTAGGCGCCGTCGCCGAACAGCTCGGGCGACACGCCGGGGACAGCGTCGAGCGTGTCGGCGATCGCCTTCGGCTGCTCGAAGATCTCCTTCTGCATGTAGTGGCGATAGGGGCCGAGCTCGGCGGCGCCGGTGTGGGCGACGACAGTACGCACCGTGCGCTCGACGCGGCGGAAGTCGCCCCTGGCATCGGCGTGATTGATCCAGTACTTGCCGAGCTGCAGGTCGACGACGTCGCCTTCCTCGAGGTAGACGATCTGGTCGGTGACGCCGGCGAGCGCCATCGCGTCGGAGGCCAGGAAGTTCTCGCTCGCGCCCTGCACCGTGCCCACGCCGAGGACCAGCGGCGAGCCCTGGCGCGCGCCGACGACGCGGTGCGGCTCGTCGCGGCTGATGACGGCGATCGCGTACGCGCCGCGCAGCCGAGGCAGCGCGCGCTGCACGGCGTCGAGCAGGTCGCCTTCGTTGAGGTGATCGATCAGGTGGGCGATGACCTCGGTGTCGGTCTGCGTCACGAACGCGTAGCCCTTGCCCTGGAGCTCGGCGCGAAGCTCGTCGTGATTCTCGATGATGCCGTTGTGGACGAGCCCGATGCGGCCCGCGGCGGCGAGGCCGGACGCTTCGCCGCTGTCGGCGTCGGTCGCGCCCGCGGCCGCCGCGCGCGGCCCGGCGGAGAAATGCGGATGCGCGTTGTGGACGACCGGCGCGCCGTGCGTCGCCCAGCGCGTGTGGGCGATGCCGGTGCCGGCCTCGAGGCCGTCGGCGGCGACGCTGGCGGCCAGCTCGGCGACGCGCGCCGTGCTGCGCGCGCGGCGCAGGCCGCCGCCCTGGTGGACGGCGACGCCGCACGAGTCGTAGCCGCGGTACTCCAGGCGGCGCAGGCCCTCGACGAGGACGGAGACGATGTTGCGCGCGCTGACGGCGGCGACGATTCCACACATGGCGATTCCTCAGGATGCACGGCGACTGTGCCTTTCTCACTACTCAATTTGATTGCGATATATGGCACCTTTTGCAATATCGCAGCATGCGTGCGCGCGTATGAAATAATCGCTCTGTTCTGGCTCAGTTTGGACGTATTTGTTCGCCGAAATCTCGATGGATGCCACCGACCTCAAGATCCTCGACCAGCTGCAGAGCGACGCGTCGCTGACGAACCAGGCGCTCGCCGAGCGCGTCCACACCTCCGCCGCCACCTGCCTGCGGCGCGTCAAGGCGCTGGTCGATGCCGGCGTCATCGAGCGGCGGGTGGCCCTGCTGTCGGCCGACGCGCTCGGCCACGGCCTGACGGCGATCGTCGAGGTCACGCTCGATCGTCAGTCGGCCGAGTCGCTGGCTGCGTTCGAGGCGCGGGCCGTCGCCGAGGTCGCGGTGCAGCAGTGCCACCGCGTCTCGCCCGGCCCGGACTTCGTGCTGATCGTTCAGGTCGCCGACATGGCCAAGTACCACGCGCTCGTCGAACGGCTCTTCACGCAGGACGCGAACGTCCGCAACGTCAAGGCGTTCTTCAGCGTGCGCCGCGCCAAGTTCGAGACTCGGATCGCGCTGCCCGCGGCACCGGTCAGCGCTTGATGACGACGAGGCCCTTGAGGTACTCGCCTTCGGGAAAGTCGATCGTCGTCGGGTGATCGAACGCGGCCGCGAGCCGGGCATGGATGAATCCGTCGACGCCCGCGTCGATGCCGGCGCCGGCGACGATCTTGTGGAACAGGCCGGCGTCGATGCCGCCCGAGCACGAGAACGTGAACAGCGCGCCGCCAGGCCGCAGCAGCATCAGCGCGAGGCGGTTGATGTCCTTGTACGCGCGCGCCGCGCGCTCGGCGTGGGCGACGGTCGGCGCCAGCTTCGGCGGATCGAGGACGATCGCGTCGAACGCGCGCCGCTCGTCGAGGAAAGCGCGCAGGCGCTGGTTGACGTCGGCGTCGACCGGCTCGTGCCGCGCCGCGTCGAAGCCGTTGCGAGCAACGTGGTCGGCGGCGCGTGCGAGGGCCGGCGCGGATGAATCGATCGCCGTCACGTGCGCCGCGCCGCCGGAGAGCGCGGCGACGCTGAAGCCGCCCGTGTAGCAATAGCAGTTGAGGACGCGCTCGAGGCGGAGATCGCGCACGACGTCGGCGAAGCGCTTCCGGTTGTCGCGCTGGTCGAGGTAGAAGCCGGTCTTGTGGCCGCTCGCGACGTCGACGCCGAAGCGCCAGCCGTGCTCCTCGATCTCGACCTCGGTCGCGCCCGCGTCGCCGCCGCCGGCGGGCGGGCGCAGCCAGCCGGTCGCGGCGGCCAGCCCTTCGCGCTCGCGCGCCGACGTGTCGCTGCGCTCGTACAGGCCGCCCGCACCCGTCTTCTGCAGCAGCGCGTTGGCGATCGGCGACTTCCAGCGCTCGACGCCAGCCGACAGGAACTGCACCGAGAGGAGATCGCCATAGCGATCGACGATCAGCCCCGGCAGACCGTCGGCCTCGCCGTGGACGAGGCGGACGCCGTTGCTCGCGATCGGCCAGCGCGCCCTCGCGTCCACCGCGGCGCCGATGCGACGCGCGAAGAACGCAGCGTCGATCCGCTCGCCCTCGGCGAAGCTCCAGGCGCGCAGGCGGATCGACGACAGCGGGCTGTAGGCGGCCCAGGCGAGAAAGCGCCCGGCGCTGTCCTCGACGCGCACCGTCTCGCCGGCATCGGCCTTGCCGCCGGCGACGCTGCCTTCGAAGATCCACGGATGCCGGCGCAGCGCCGAGCGCTCCTTGCCGGGACGAAGCCGCACCGATTTCATCGGCCGATTCTCGCCGGCCGGGGCGATGCGATTGACGGCGGACCCGGCCGCCCCGTATAAGCGGCGACGTCGTCGATCGGAGCTCGGATGCGCCTTGTCCTGCCACTGCGTCGTGCCGCGTTCGCGTCCGCCGTGCTCATCGTGCTGGGCTCGTGCGCGACGCCGTTCGACGTCGACCGCGATGCGCGCGCGCCGTTGCTCGAGGGCTACGGCGACGTCTCGCTGACAGTGACCACCGACGTGCCGCTCGCGCAGCAGCTGTTCACGCGCGGACTGCTGCAGACCTATGCGTTCAACGACGCCGAAGCGGAGCGTGCCTACAAGGCGGCGCTCGCCGCCGACCCGCGCTGCGCGATGTGTGCCTGGGGCGTCGCCAAGGCCGCAGGGCCGAACATCAACCACCTCGATCGCGGCGATCTCGGCGAGGCGCGGCGCTATCTCGCCTGGGCGCGAACCAATGCGGCGCGTGCGAGCGCCCGCGAGCGCGGCCTCATCGAGGCGTTGATCGCGCGCTACGGCCCCGAGCCGATCGCGGTCGGCAAGGCCGCGCCGGCAGGCCCGGTCGCGGCGCCGGTCGCGCCGGTCTGCAGCACCGGCGGCGTCGAGAAGGCGCATCCGCTCGACATCGTCTACGCGGAGCGCATGCGCGCGCTGGCCGACGCGTATCCCGGCGATGCCGACATCCTCGTGCTCTACGTTGAGGCCGTGATGATCGCGACGCGCGGCGACTGGTGGGACCGCAAGACCGGCGCGCCGGCCGGCGACATGGCGCTGGCGAGCGAGCGTCTCGAACGCGCGCTGAAAGCGCATCCGATGCATCCCGGCCTGAACCACTTCCTGATCCACGCCGTCGATACGAGCCGGCAGCCCGAGCGCGCGCTCGCCGCCGCCGATCGGCTCGGCGCGATCGCGCCGCAGTCGCCGCACCTCGTCCACATGCCGTCGCACATCTACGTTCGCGTCGGTCGCTACGGCGACGCGGTGCGCGTCAACGAGGCCGCCGTGGCTGCGCAAGTGCGCGAGACCGCCGCGATCGCATCCCAAGGCTTCACGCCCTCGAACGACTGGAGCGGCCACAACCGCCACTTCCTCTGGTTCGCGGCGCTCACGGAGGGGCGCGGCGACCTCGCCCTGGAGCAGTCGCGCGCCTTGGCCACCCGCGCCGCCAAGCTCACGGGTGCGAACGGCGAGTTCATGCGGGGCCTGCCGCTGCTGACCCTGGCCCGCCTCGAGCGCTGGAACGACGTGCTCGCCGAGCCCGCGCCGACCGGCGACGCGGGGATCGGCGCGGCACTCGCCGACTACGCGAGCGGCCTGGCGCTCGTCCGCACCGGCCAGGTCGACGCTGCGCGCCGGCGCGCGGTGTCGCTGCAGGCGACGCTCGACGGCCCGCTGCTGCGCGGCGCGACGCTGATGGGCGACGACCCGGCGCGCAACGTCGTCGGCATCCTGTCGCGCCACCTGGACGGCGAGATCGCCGTGGCAACCGGGCACGCCAACGAGGCGCGCCAGTCGGTGACGGCCGGCGCGGAGCTGGAGGCGGCGCTGAACGCGAACGAGCCGCCGCTGCTCGGCTCGCTCAGTCGCGTCGCCCTCGGCGACCTCATGCGGCGCGCCGGTCGCTGGACGGACGCCGAGCAGGCGTATCGCGACGAGCTGACGGCCCAGCCCGGCAATGGCTGGGCCCTCGCCGGCCTGCGGCAGGCGCTGCAACGACAAGGCAAGGGCGACGAAGCGAAGCGCGTTGGCGAAGAAGGCGAACGCGCCTGGGCGAGCGCCGACGCGGCCGTGAAGACGCTCGCGGCCCGCTGACCTGCGGCCGGGGCCGGCTACTTCCGACGTGCGCGCGGATGCGCGGCGTCGTACACCTTCGAGAGGTGGCCGAAGTCGAGCTTGGTGTAGACCTGCGTCGTCGTGATGTTGGCGTGGCCGAGCAGCTCCTGCACGGCGCGCAGGTCGCCGCTCGACTGCAGCACGTGCGACGCGAACGAATGGCGCAGCATGTGCGGATGGACGTGCGCCGGCACGCCGGCGGCGACGGCGCGCGCCTTCAGCCGCGATCGCACCTGGCTCGCCGTCAGCCTCGTGCCTCGGCTGCTCACGAAGAGCGCTGTCTCGTCGGCGCGCGCGAGCTCGCCGCGCAGAGCGAGCCAGTCGGCGAGCGCAGAGAGCGCCGGTGCGCCGACGGGGACCGTCCGGCGCTTCCGGCCCTTGCCGAGGACGTGCACGCTCGCGTCGGCGGCATCGATCCAGCCGGCGGCGCTGCCGCTCGCGACGACGTCGAGGCCGACCAGCTCGCCGATGCGCAGTCCGCAGCCGTAGAGGAGCTCGGCGATGCAGGCGTCGCGCGCGGCAAGGCGCGGGTTGCCGTCGTCGTCGCGATGAACGACGAGTGCGACCGCGTGGTCGACCGAGAGCGCCTTCGGCAGCGGCTGGGCCGCACGCGGCGCGCGCACGCCATCGACCGGGTTGGCGGCGATCCGTCCGTTGCGGCCGAGCCAGCGGTAGAAGCCGCGCCATGCCGACAGCACGAGGGCGATCGAGCCGGCGCTCAGCCCCTGGCCGTGCAGGTGCGCCGCCCAGCGTCGCACGTGTTGAGTCTCGACGACGTGGAGCGGCAGGGACAGCGCGTCGGCGTTGCGCTGCAGGCGATCGAAGGCCTCGCCGTACAACGCCAGCGTCCGCTCGGCGAGGCGCCGCTCGACCTTCAGGTACGCCAGATGGCGGGCGATCTCCGGATCGCGCGCGGAATCGGCGTCGCGCGCGACCGGGCCCTTCGCTTCGCCGTCGACGTCGTGGACGGCGGTCATTGCCGAGACTGCCCGGGGTCCCGGCCGCCGCGGCTCACGCCGCCGGCAGCAGCCGCGTCAACGCGGCGCTTGCCACCTCGCCGATGCGGGCGAGGAACTCGGTGCCCATGTCGGCGGTGTAGCGCGTGGGATCGGGCGACGCGAGCACGAGCAGGCCGAACGCGCCCGGCTGGCTCTCGTGGTGCAGCGGAATCAACGCGATCGACAGCGCCTGCGCGGGATCCTTGAGCCACTGCACCGCCTCGAAGCCGGTGTTCACGCCGCAGTACGGCGTCGACAGGCTGCTGGCGAAGGTCTTGACGTCGTCGCCGATCGCGCCGGCGAACGGGAGCGTCGCGAACACCTCGGCACCCCCCCAGACGCGGATCGCCGCCTGCGGGATCTGGAACTGGTGCTGCAGCTCGCTCACGAGCACGGTCGGCAGGTCGGCGGCGTTCGCGGTGAGCATCTGCGCGCGCGTCCAGCGGTGCAGCTTGTCGGCGATCGCGACGTTGTCCTGGCCGTGCCGGACCATCTCGACGATCTGGCGCTCGAGGCCCTTGATCTTGTCGCGCAGCATTTCCATCTGCCGCTCCTGCAGCGAGACGGCGCGCTGGCCGTGCGGGCTGGTCAGCTGGATGGTGCCGAGCAGCTCGGCATGACGCTCGAAGAAGCCCGGGCTCGCGGCCAGGAAATTGGCGATGTCGGTCTCGGTGATCCCCTGCACGCCCATCGGTGTGGCCCCCTGGCTGTTGCTCATCTGGTTCGGCTTCTCACAGTTCGATCTCCCCTTCGAAAACGGTCTCGGCAGCCCCGGTCATGAGGACCGGCGCGGCCTCGCCCGCCCATTCGATCGTCAGACGGCCGCCGCGCGTCTCGACGTCGACCTTCGCGTCGAGCAGGCCGAGGCGGATGCCGACCGCGACCGCGGCGCAGGCGCCGGTGCCGCAGGCAAGCGTCTCGCCGGCGCCGCGCTCGAAGACGCGAAGCCGGACCCGGTCGCGCGCGACGACCTGCATGAAGCCGGCGTTGACGCCGCGCGCGAAGCGCACGTGGCGCTCGAGCAGCGGGCCTTGCGTCGCCACCGGCGCGGCATCGACGTCGGCGACGACCTGCACCGCGTGCGGGTTGCCCATCGAGACGACCGCGACCGTGACGCTGCGGCCCTCGCCCAGCTCGACCGGCCAGAGCGGCAGCCCCGACTCGACCGAGCGCGGCGCCAGCCACGTGGTGTCGAAGGGCACGTGCAGCGGCTCGAAGTCGGGCGATCCCATGTCGACCGTCACGCGTCCGTCGTCCTGCTCGCGCAGCTCGAGGCGGCGATTCATCGTCTCGACGACCAGCGTCTTCTTCTCGCTCAGGCCGTGCGCGCGAACGAAGCGGACGAAGCAGCGCGCGCCGTTGCCGCACTGCTCGACCTCGTCGCCGCTGGCGCCGTTGAAGATGCGGTAGCGGAAGTCGACGCCCGGTGCCTCGCTCGCTTCGACGACCAGGACCTGGTCGCAGCCGACGCCGAAGCGGCGGTCGCCGAGACGGCGCAGCTGCGTCGCGTCGAGGGCGAGCGGCGCGCGCGTCGCGTCGAGCACGACGAAATCGTTGCCCGCTCCCTGCATCTTCGTGAAGCGCAAGCGCATGACCGGATTATCGGTACAGCGACGGCTCGCCCGGCGGACGCGTCTTGAAGCGGCGATGCACCCAGAGGTACTGCGCCGGATTGCGCCGGATCTCGCCCTCGATCCAGCGGTTCATGCGGGCGCTGTCGGCGACGGCGTCGTCGCTGGGGAAGTCGGTCCACGGCGCCTCGTAGCGGACGAGGTAGCCGCGGCCGCCGGGCAGGATCTCGGCGACGACCGGCTGCACGACCATGTCGAGCGCTTTCGCGAGCCGCGACGGCGCGAGCAGCGTCGCCGCCGGGACGCCGAAGAACGGCACGAAGGCGGCGTCGCGGGTGCCGAAGTCCATGTCGGGCAGGTTGAAGAAGCCGTCGCCGCGGCGGATCGCCCGCATCAGCGCCTTGCCCGCCTCGTCGCGCGAGAAGATCTCGGCGTTGCCGAGGCGAAGCCGGCCGCGGCGCAGCGCGCGGTCGAGCACCGGGTCGCTCTGGCGCTGGTAGATCGAGATGCCCTTGCGCTTCTGGAACAGGAGGACCGAGGCGCCGGCGACGTCGAGCGCCATGAAATGCGGTGCCAGCCACATCACGGGCTTGTCGCTGCGCTCGGCGAGGTGGACGTCGCCCTCGACGCGGATCAGCCGGCGCAGCCGCTCGGGCGACGCGTACCAGAGCAGGCCGCGCTCGAGCAGGCTGCGGCCGAGCCAGCGGAAGTGCGCCTTCGCGAGCCGCTTGCGCTCGCCCGCCGGGAGCTCGGGGAAGCACAGCTCGAGGTTGCGCAGTGCGACCTTGCGGCGCGAGGCGACGAGGTGCCAGCCCAGTCGACCGAAGGCGTTGCCGCAGACCGCCTGGACCGGGAGCGGCAGCCAGTGGAACAGCCACAGTGCGGCCAGAAGTGCGCGTGTACCCAAGAAGCGTCGACTCGCGCCGGCGACTCCGGCCGGCTCCGTTGCGCGCGAGGGCGCGCAGGCGCGAGTATCGGCGGCGCGCCAAGGGTCGCCGGGTGGCGCGCGGGCGTCACGCGGTCAGCGCGCAGCGGCCACCGTGACGGTCGCCTTCTTCGCGAGTGCCACCTGCTCGATGGCGGTCGGCCGGGCGAACGAGGCGACCGACTGGACGAGCAGGCCCGTGATCGCCATGGCGGCGCAGGCGATGAGGAAGCGGATGCGGAGCGGGTTCGGGGTCATGGCAGTCCTTCGTCGGCTTCGGTGGCGAGCGCGTCGGCTGATGCGCTGGTGAGCGACTGTCCGGCTGAAGACCCGGCGCCGTCCTTGAGCGTCCTGAAACGACGGCTGAAACGTTCTGAATCGAGGCGCCCGACCGTGCCGCGCCGGCGCGTGGCCGAGGAGGCGGTCGCGGCGACAGCGCCGCGCCGTCGCGCGTGCCTCGCCGTGCACCGCGGCGTTCGATGCGGCGGAGCGCGCTGGCGCGGTGGCCAGGCGCAGCGCTCAGGCGCGAGGGCGAAATGGCCGAGCGCGCCGCCGGGCTGGGCCGGCCGACCTGACGACCTATAATTTGGGCGGTCGCCGAGTTACTGAACTACTTGCGGGGCGACGGAAAAGAATTCCGCTAAAGCGTTCGCCGCTCCTCCAGAGCCCCAGGCCGGCCAACGCGATCCATTTCGGCGGGCCGGCGAATTTTTTCAGCACTGGAGCACAGCGTGTCAAACGACTTCCTCTTCACTTCCGAATCGGTCTCCGAAGGCCACCCCGACAAGGTCGCCGACCAGATCTCCGACGCGATCCTCGACGCGATCTTCAAGCAGGATCCGCGCTCGCGCGTGGCCGCCGAGACCCTGTGCAACACCGGCCTGGTCGTCCTCGCCGGCGAGATCACGACCAACGCCCACGTCGACTACATCCAGGTCGCGCGCGACACGCTCAAGCGGATCGGCTACGACAACACCGAGTACGGAATCGACTACAAGGGCTGCGCCGTCCTGGTCGCGTACGACAAGCAGAGCAACGACATCGCCCAGGGCGTCGACCACGCGAGCGACGACCACCTGAACACCGGCGCCGGCGACCAGGGCCTGATGTTCGGCTACGCGTGCGACGAGACGCCCGACCTGATGCCGGCACCGATCTACTACGCGCACCGGCTCGTCGAGCGCCAGGCGCAGCTGCGCCGCGACGGCCGCATGCCGTTCCTGCGCCCCGACGCGAAGAGCCAGGTGACGATGCGCTACGTCGACGGCAAGCCGCACTCGATCGACACCGTCGTCCTGTCGAGCCAGCACGACCCGAGCCAGAGCGAGACGCCGACGAAGATGAAGGCGTCGTTCATCGAAGCGGTCATCGAGCAGATCATCAAGCCGGTGCTGCCGAAGGAGTGGCTGAAGGAGACCAAGTACCTGATCAACCCGACCGGCCGCTTCGTCATCGGCGGCCCACAGGGCGACTGCGGTCTCACCGGCCGCAAGATCATCGTCGACACCTACGGCGGCGCGTGCCCGCACGGCGGCGGCGCGTTCTCCGGCAAGGACCCGTCGAAGGTCGACCGCTCGGCGGCGTATGCCGCGCGCTACGTCGCCAAGAACATCGTCGCGGCCGGCCTGGCGCGCCAGTGCCAGATCCAGGTCGCGTACGCGATCGGCGTCGCGCGGCCGATGAACGTGACGGTCTACACCGAGGGCACCGGCCGGATCGCCGACCACGAGATCGAGAAGCTCGTGCAGGAGCACTTCGACCTGCGGCCGAAGGGAATCATCCAGATGCTCGACCTGCTTCGGCCGATCTACGAGAAGACCGCCGCGTACGGACACTTCGGCCGCGACGAGCCCGAGTTCTCGTGGGAGAAGACGGACAAGGCGGCGGCGTTGAAGGCGGCTGCCGGCCTCTGACGTCAGGCGCGGGCGTCCCCGCGTGCCCGCGCGGGACGCCCGATCGCATCGCTGGCATCGCCTCCACCGCCAGACGCTCGCGCCATCATCGCGGCATGACGAGGCCGCCCACGCTCGACGACCTGCGCCGATACGCCGTCGCGCGCACGCTGTTCGCGCCGACGACGCTCGCGCGCGCGATCGACAGGCTCGGCTTCGTGCAGGCCGACCCGATCCGCGCGCCGGCGCGCGCCCAGGACCTAACGCTGCGCCATCGCGTCGCCGGCTACCGCGCCGGCGATCTCGAGCGCCGCTATCCGCGCCTGAAGGTCGACGAGGACTGCCTCGTCAACTACGGTTTCGTGCCGCGCCGCGTGCTCGCGCTGATGCACCCCCGCATCGCCGCGAGGCCATGGGACGCGGCGACGCGGCGGCGGGCCGCCGCGCTGCTCGAGTTCATCCGCGCTCGCGGGCCGACCCATCCGCGCGAGGTCGAGGCGCAGTTCGCGCACGGCCGGCGCATCAACGCCTGGGGCGGCTCGAGCAGCGCGACCACGCACCTGCTCGACGGCATGCACTACCGCGGCCTGCTGCGCGTCGCGCGGCGCGAGGGCGGCGTCCGGGTATACGAGGCGGTCGAGCACGTCGCCGTCGACGCCAGCGCCGACGCGCGCCATGCGCGGGCGACCGCGCTGCTCGACCTCGTCGTCGCCAAGTACGCGCCGCTGCCGGCAGCGAGCTTCGTCTACCTCGCGCGGCTCCTCGGCTACGGCGCGCCGCACCTGAAGGCGGAGACGCGCTCCGCGGTCGCCGCGGCACGCGATCGGCTGGCCAGCACGAAGATCGACGGCGTCACCTGGTACTGGCCCGCCGACGAAAACCCGCGCTCGGCGCGGCACCGCGTCGACGACGCCGTTCGCCTGCTCGCGCCGTTCGATCCGATCGCCTGGGACCGTCGCCGCTTCCAGCTGCTCTGGGGCTGGACGTACCGCTTCGAGGCGTACACGCCGGCCGCCCGGCGCAAGCTCGGCTACTACGCGCTGCCGCTGCTGTGGCGCGATCGGGTCGTCGGCTGGGCGAACGCGTCGGTGCGCGACGGCCGGCTCGAGCTCGCGACCGGCTTCGCCGGCGCCGCGCCGAGCGGACGCGACTTCCGCGACGCGCTCGCCGCGGAGCGCGCTCGGCTCGCGGCGTTCCTCGGCCTCTGATCGCTCGGATCGTCAGGCGGCGATTCGCCGCTGGCGCGTCGCGACGAGCGCGGCCAGCGCGAGCACGGCGGCCGAGCAGGCGAAGCCGGCGCGAAGCCCGCCGAAGTGATCGGCGATGACGCCGACCGCGCTCGGGCCGACGATCTGGCCGGCCGCGAAGACGATCGTGAACGCGGCGATGCCGGCCGGCCACGCGGCGGGCGCGAGGTTGTGGCGGACGAGCGAGGTCGTCGAGGCGACCAGCGACAGGAAGACCGCACCGAACAGCAGGCCCGAGGCGAACACTGCCGCGGGCCGGACGCTCACGACCGGCAGCAGCGTCGCGATCGCGACGAGCGCGTTGAGCAGCGCCAGGGCGCCGCCGGCGCGCGAACGCTGGAGCAGCCACGCCCACAGCCACGACGACGCCACCACGGCGCTGCCGAGCATGACGAAGAAGGCGACGACGACCGCGCCGGCGAGGCGCTCCTCGCGCAGGAGCGAGATGACGAACGTCATGTAGCCGATGTAGCCGAGCCCGAACAACAGGTAGGCGGCGAGCGCCGGCGCGAAGGCGCGCCAGCGGAAGTGCTCGCGCGAGCGACCCGCGGCGGCCACGGGTGCGCCGGCCGCGAGCCGCCTCGTCGCCGCCGCCGCGATCGCGAGCGCGGTCGCCGCCAGCAGCGCGAGGCCGACCCACGCCCCTTGCCACGCGTGGGCGACGGCCCGGTCGGTGAGTGCCGGAACGACCAGCGCCGAGGCGACGATGCCGACGCCGGTGCCGCCGTAGTAGATGCCGAGGACGAGGCCGGCGCTCGCCGCCGCCGGCGTGCGCGAGGCGGGCGTCGGCAGAGCGATCAACCGGGCTGCGAGCAGACCGCCCGAGATGAAGGTCGCGGCGCTGCCCAGGCCGGTGACGAAGCGAAGCGCGTACAGCGCCGCGTCGCTCACGACGAGGCCGTGCCCGAGCAGCGCCAGCGCGGTCACCGCGATGCCGGCGAGGAACACGGCCCGCGCGGCGAACCGGCGCAACACGCTCGGCGCGGCGAGCGCGCCGGCGAGGTAGCCGGCGGCGTTGACGGTGTTCATCGCGCCGGCGACGAAATAGCTCCAGCCGAGGTCGGCACGCATCGGCGGCAACAGCAGCGCATACGAGAAGCGCGCGAGACCGAGCGAGACGGCGGAGCCGAGCGCGAGCGCGGCAGCGACGACCAGCGTCGGCAAGGGCTCGTCGCCGTCGGGGCGGCGATCGCCGCCAGGCGTCGCGTTCATGCGCCGCGCGCGGCGAGCAGCGCTTCGGCGACCTCGACGAAGCCGCGGCCGCGATCGAACGCGGTGAGGTACGCCGGCCATTGCGTCAGCCGGTCGGCGAAATCGACGAGGTTGGCGACGCCCACCGAGAGCGGGAAGGTCGCGAACATCAGCTCGTCGTTGGTCGAGTCGCCGACGTAGAGCCACGCATCGCGCTCCGCGGCCAGGTCGCGGCCAAGGAGGCGAGCGACGATCCAGGTCGCGCCGCTGAGCTTGGTGTGCGCGCCGAACCAGCCGTTGACGTGGATCGAGCTGACGGTCGCGTTCATGCCTTCGCTCTGCATCAGCGCCACCACCGCGGCGATGCGCGCCGGATCGAGGTGCGCGAACTCGGCATGGTCGACGGCGATGTCGGTGACGCGGCCGGGGCTGTCGCGCGCCAGCGTCGTGCCCGGAATCTCCGCGAGGATGCGGGCGGCGACGGCACGCAGGCGCGCGGCGTTGGCGTCTCGCACCGCCTCGGGGTCGACGTAGTCGACGCGGACCGCGTCGCCGTCGCGCACCAGCGCCACCGAGCCGTTCTCGGCGACGACGGCCGCCAGCGGCGTGTCCTCGGCGACTGCGCGGCTCCAGCCCATCGGCCGACCGGTCACCGCGATCACCGGCAGGCCGGCCTGGCGCAATGCCGCGAGCGCGGCGACGACGCCCATCGGGATCGCGCCGTCGGTCGTCAGCGTGTCGTCGATGTCGGTGAGGATGCCGCGCACGCCGGCAAGGCGCCGGGGCTCGCAACGCGACCACGGCGTGACGGAGGGCGGAATCACGCGGGCGATGATAAGAGTGGCGGCCGACGCGGTCAGGCGGCGCACGCTAGAATCGCACCGCTGTCCAAGGAGCGTTGCAAGGCAGGACCCGCCGGGTCCGAGTCCCAGGCTTGGCACAGTTCCACATTGCAACCGCGCTCACCCGCACGATGGTCCTCGTGGGTGAGTACTGCCTCCCTTCCGACGTCCGTCCTGCGGGTTCCTCATTCGAGTTGGAGCCTTTGACATGAACGCCGTCCTGAAGCCGCAAGCCGCCGCCCCGCACATCGTCGCCGACCTCGCCCTCGCCGCCTGGGGCCGCAAGGAAATCAAGATCGCCGAGACCGAGATGCCCGGGCTCATGGCAATCCGCGAGGAGTTCGCGAAGACGCAGCCGCTGAAGGGCGCCCGCATCGCCGGCTCGCTGCACATGACGATCCAGACCGCCGTGCTCGTCGAGACGCTGCAGGCGCTCGGCGCCGACGTGCGCTGGGCCTCGTGCAACATCTTCTCGACCCAGGACCACGCCGCCGCCGCGCTCGCCAAGGAGGGCACGCCGGTGTTCGCCTACAAGGGCGAGACGCTCACCGACTACTGGGACTACACCCACCGCATCTTCGAATTCGCCGCCAAGGGCCAGAAGGGCGAAGGCCCGAACATGATCCTCGACGACGGGGGCGACGCGACGCTGCTGATGCACCTCGGCAAGCGCGCCGAGAAGGACCCCGACGTCATCGCCCGCCCGACCAGCGAGGAGGAGACCTGCCTCTTCGCCAGCATCAAGGCCAAGCTCGCCGAGGACCCGACCTGGTACTCGCGCAAGGCCGCCGCGATCATCGGCGTCACCGAGGAGACGACCACCGGCGTGCACCGCCTGAAGGAGATGAGCGTCAAGGGCACCCTGCTGTTCCGCGCGATCAACGTCAACGACTCGGTCACGAAGAGCAAGTTCGACAACCTCTACGGCTGCCGCGAGTCGCTCGTCGACGGCATCAAGCGCGCGACCGACGTGATGATCGCCGGCAAGGTCGCCTGCGTCGCCGGCTACGGCGACGTCGGCAAGGGCTCGGCGCAGGCGCTGCGCGCGCTGTCGGCGCAGGTCTGGGTCACCGAGATCGACCCGATCAACGCGCTGCAGGCGGCGATGGAAGGCTACAAGGTCGTGACGATGGAGTACGCCGCCGACAAGGCCGACATCTTCGTCACCACGACCGGCAACAAGGGCGTCATCCGCCACGAGCACATGGCGGCGATGAAGGACCAGGCGATCGTCTGCAACATCGGCCACTTCGACAACGAGATCGAAGTCGCGGCGCTCGAGAAGCACTGCAAGTGGGAAGAGATCAAGCCGCAGGTCGACCACGTCATCTTCCCCGACGGCAAGAAGATCATCCTGCTCGCCAAGGGTCGCCTCGTGAACCTCGGCTGCGGCACCGGCCACCCGAGCTTCGTGATGAGCTCGAGCTTCGCCAACCAGACGATCGCCCAGATCGAGCTGTTCTCGCACAGCGACTCGTACGACGTGGGCAAGGTCTACGTGCTGCCGAAGCACCTCGACGAGAAGGTCGCCCGCCTGCACCTGAAGAAGGTCGGCGCGATGCTGACCGAGCTGACCGACGAGCAGGCCGCCTACATCGGCGTGCCGAAGCAGGGCCCGTACAAGCCCGACACGTACCGCTACTGAGCGGGCGAAGCGACGACGCGATGCGTGCCGACCAGCTCCTCGTCGAGCGCGGCATGGCGCCGACGCGATCGGCCGCGCAGCGGCTGATCGCCACGGGCGCCGTGCGCTGGCGCGCGGCCGCGGGCTGGCGCGTGCCGACGAAGGCAGGCGAAGACCTGCCGACCGGTGCCGACGTCGAGATCACCGACGACGCCGAGCTGCGCTTCGTCTCGCGCGGCGGGCTGAAGCTCGACGGCGCGCTGGCGCGCATCGGCCTCGACGTCGCCGGCATGACCTGCCTCGACCTCGGCCAGAGCACCGGCGGCTTCACCGACTCTCTCCTTTCGCGCGGCGCGAAGCACGTGGTCGGCGTGGACGTCGGCCATGGGCAGCTCCATCCCCGTCTCGCCGCGGATCCGCGCGTCACGGCGCTCGAGGGCGTCAACGCGCGTCACCTGGACGCGGGCCGGCTGCCGTTCGCGCGCTTCGACCTCGTCGTCGGTGACCTCTCGTTCATCTCGCTGGCGCTCGTGCTGCCGGCGATCGTGCCGCTGCTCGGCGGTCCGCTGCTCCTTCTCGTCAAGCCGCAGTTCGAGCTGCAGCCGGTCGACATCGGGCCCGGCGGCAAGGTCAAGGACGCGAGCGCGTACGGCCACGTCGAGAAGAAGCTCCGCAAGGCGTGCGCCGGCCGGGGCCTCTCGGTGCGCGGCTGGTTCGACAGTGCGACGCCCGGCAGCGAAGGCGCGCGCGAGTTCTTCCTTCACGCGACGCTCGAGGCCGATCGGACCGCCACGCCATGACGACGCGCCTTCCCGTCCCGGTCAGCTTCGAGTTCTT
>DATIDZ010000272.1:0-7485 GCA_035456045.1 Caldimonas sp. | reverse complement strand
ATCAGGATCGGCCGGAATCGCAGGTGCACCGCCTCGAGCGTCGCCTCGATCAGGTCCTTGCCCTGCGCATGCAGGTCCTTGGCGAACTCGATGATCAGGATCGCGTTCTTCGCCGACAGTCCGATCACGGTGATCAGGCCGACCTTGAAGAAGACGTCGTTGGGCATGCCGCGCATCGTCGCCCCGAGCACCGCGCCGAGGACGCCGAGCGGCACCGCGAGCAGCACCGCGAACGGGATCGACCAGCTCTCGTAGAGCGCGGACAGGCAGAGGAACACCGCGAGCATCGAGAACGCGAGCAGGATCAGCGCCGTCGATCCCGAGAGGCGCTCCTCGCGCGACTGGCCGGTCCACTCGAACGCGAAGCCGGCGGGAAGCTGGCCGGCCAGGCGCTCCATCTCGTTCATCGCGTCGCCGGTCGAGTAGCCCGGTGCCGCGTCGCCGGAGATGCGCATCGACGGATAGCCGTTGTAGCGGATCGTCTGGATCGGGCCCGTGATCCAGCGCGTCGAGGCCAGCGCCGCCATCGGCACCGGCTTGCCCTGGCTGTTGACGACGTTGAGCTGCATCAGGTCGTCGGGCTGCATGCGGTCGGGCGCGTCGGCCTGGACGATGACGCGCTGGAGCCGGCCGGCGTTCGGAAAGTCGTTCACGTACGCGGAGCCGAGCGCGGTCGAGAGCACGGCATTGATGTTGTCGAACGAGACGCCGAGCGCGCTGGCGCGGTCGCGATCGATGTCGATGAAGAGCTGCGGCGCGTCCTCCAGGCCGTCGGGCCGGACGCCGGCGAGGATCTTGCTCTGGGCGGCCATGCCGAGCAGCTGGTTGCGGGCCGCGACGAGCGCGCCGTGGCCGTTGCCGCCGCGGTCCTGGAGCCGGAACGAGAAGCCGGTCGCCGTGCCGAGCTCGGGGATCGCCGGCGGCACGAGCGCGAAGACGAAAGCGTCGCGAACGCCGGCGAGCGCGCCGAAGGCGCGACCGGCGAGCGTCTGCGCCGAATGCTCGGCGCCCTTGCGCTCGTCCCACGGCTTGAGCGGCACGAAGGCGAGCGCCGCGTTCTGGCCGCTGCCCGAGAACGAGAAGCCGAGCACGCTCACCATCTTGTCGACCTCGGGCTGGCTCAGGAAGAAGCCCTCCGCCTGCTTCATGACGGCGAGCGTTCGCGCCTGCGTCGCTCCCGGCGGCAGCTGCACGTTGGCGATCAGGTAGCCCTGGTCCTCGGTCGGCAGGAACGACGACGGCATGCGCGTGAACATGAGCACGACGACGGCGACGATCAGCGCGAAGATGACGAGAAAGCGCCCGGTCCGGCGCAGGATCTTCGCGACCCAGTTCTCGTAGCCGTGCGTGGTCGCCTTGAAGCCGCGGTTGAACCAGCCGAAGACGCCGCCCTTCTCCATCTTGTGCCCGGCCTCGACGGGCTTCAGGAACGAGGCGCAGAGGGCCGGCGTGAGCGAGAGCGCGAGGAACACCGAGCACAGCATCGCGCTCACCATGACGAGCGAGAACTGGCGATAGATGTTGCCGACCGACCCGGTGAAGAAGGCCATCGGCAGGAAGACCGAGACGAGCGTCACGCTGATGCCGATCAGCGCGGCCGTGATCTGGCCCATCGCCTTCTTGGTCGCCTCGCGCGGCGACAGGCCCTCCTCGCTCATGATGCGCTCGACGTTCTCGATCACGACGATCGCATCGTCGACTAGGATGCCGACGGCGAGCACCATCGCGAACATCGTCAGCACGTTGATCGAGTAGCCGAACACGTTCATCGCGGCGAACGCGCCGAGCAGCGAGACCGGCACGACGATCGTCGGGATCAGCGTGTAGCGCAGGTTCTGCAGGAACAGGTACATCACCAGGAAGACCAGGATCACCGCCTCGACCAGCGTCTCGACGACCTGGCGGATCGAGATGCTGATGAACTTCGAGCTGTCGTACGGGATGTCGTACTTGACGCCGGGCGGGAAGTAGCGCGAGAGCTCGACCATCCGGTTCTTGATCAGCTGCGCGGTCGCCAGCGCGTTGCCGGTCGTCGACAGCTGCACGCCGATGCCGGTCGAGGGCTTGCCGTTCAGGCGCGCCGACGTGCCGTAGCTCTGGCCGCCGAGCTCGATCCGGGCGACGTCCCGCAGCTTGACGGTCGAGCCGTCGGTGTTGGCGCGCAGCACGATGTTGCCGAACTGCTCGGTCGTCGTCAGCTGGCCGCGGACGACGACGGTGGCGCTGATCGGCTGGTTGGCGACGATCGGCAGGTCGCCGAGCGTTCCCGACGAGACCTGCGCGTTCTGCGACCGGATCGCGGCGTTGACGTCGTTGGGCGAGAGGTTGAAGCCGACCAGCTTGGCCGGGTCGACCCAGATGCGCATCGCCCGCTCGGTGCCGAACAGCTGCGCCTGGCCGACGCCGGGCAGGCGCTGGATCTCGGGCAGCACGGTGCGCGACGCGTAGTCGCCGAGCGCGATCGGGTCGTAGGCGGGGTTGTCGGACGAGAGGATCGTGAAGAGCAGGAAGTTCGAGCGCGCCTTGTCGACGCGAACGCCCTGCTGCGTCACCGCCGCGGGCAGGCGGGGTGCCGCTCGCGAGAGCCGGTTCTGCACGTCGACCTGCGCGAAGTCGACGCTCGTGCCCGACTCGAACGTCAGCGTGATCGAGCCGACGCCGTTGGCCTGGCTCGTCGACTCGAGGTAGATCAGCCCCGGCGAGCCGTTCATCTCCTGCTCGATGACGCTGATCACGCTGTCCTCGAGCGTCTGCGCCGAAGCGCCCGGATAGACGGCCGTGACGACGATCGACGGCGGCGCGACGCTCGGGTACTGGGCGATCGGCAGCTGCTTGATCGAGACGCCGCCCATCACCAGGATGAAGAGCGCGATCACCCACGCGAAGATCGGGCGGTCGATGAAGAACTGGGCCATGGCGGATCAGCGCGGCGTCGATGCCGCGGAGGAAGCGGCCGGGCCCGCGCCGTTCGCCGGGGCGCTGCTCGCGCCCGCGGGCTGCCACCGCACCGGCTTCACCGGCGCGGCGCCGCGCAGCTTCTGGAAGCCGTCGACCATCACCATCTCGCCGGTCTTGACGCCGTCGAGGATGACCCAGTTGCCGCCCTGCGCGGTGCCGACCTTGACCGGCCGCGGCGAGACCTTCCCCTCGGCGTCGACCACCATGACGCTGTCGCCGGTCGAGCCGCGCTGCACCGCCTGCTGCGGCACGACGATGCCGGTCGGCGTCTGCGCCTGCTCGAGACGGACGCGCACGTACATCCCGGGCAGCAGCAGGCCCCTCGGATTCGGCACTTCGGCGCGCAACGTGATCTGGCCCGACGTCGGATCGACGCTCAGGTCGGAGAAGAGAAGCTTCCCGGGCTGCGGATAGACGCTGCCGTCTTCGAGGACGATGCCGACGCTGGCCGCGTCGGCGCTCCCGGCCGCCTTGAACCTGCCGCTCTCGAGCGCACGGCGCAGCTCGAGCAGCTCGGTCGTCGACTGCGTGAAGTTGACGTACATCGGATTGATCTGCTGGATGACCGCCAGCGGCGTCGCCTCGCCCTGTCCGACGAGCGCGCCTTCGGTGACGAGCGCGCGGCCGATCCGGCCCGAGATCGGCGCCGTCACCGAGGCGTAGCCGAGGTTGATCTGCGCGCTCTGCAGGCTCGCCTTGGTCGCCGCCACGTCAGCCTCGGCGGTCTTCTGCGCCGCGACCGCGTTGATGTAGTCCTGCTTGCTGATGGCGTTGGCTTCGACGAGCGGCTTGTAGCGCTCGGCCTGCGCCGCGGCCTGCGCGAGGTTCGCCTGCGCGCGAGCGATCTGCGCCTGCGCGGCGGCGACCTGGCTCTGCAGAGGCGCCGAATCGATCTGGAACAGAAGCTGGCCGGCCTTGACGTCGCTGCCTTCGACGAAGACGCGCTTGAGCAGGATGCCCGGCACCCGCGCGCGCACCTGGGCGACCCGCGACGCCTCCAGGCGGCCCGGCAATTCGGTGACGAGGCCGACGGGCTGCGGCTTCACCGTGACCACCCCGACCTCCGCGGGCGGCGGCCCGCCCCCCGCGCCGGGACCCTTGCCTGGCGCTGCGGCAGGTGCGGTGTCCGTCTTCGCGCCGCAGGCGACGAGCGCGGCCACGGCGATCACGAGCAGCGGCGTTCGCCGCAGGAGGCGGATCGAGGTCATCGGGTTTTTTGCGCGAAAGCTGCGGAGAATAGCCGAGCCTCGCAATTCGTGAGCGGGCGGCCCGGCCCCGGCGTCAGCGCGCCGGCAGCGGCGCGCCGCAGTGCTGGCAGAAGCGAGCGATCGGCGTGTGATCCGCCGATCCGCAACCGCCGCAGACGCGCTCGCGGCCGCGCGCGCCGCCGGCGAAGCGAAGGGCAGTGAACTCGGCGCTGACGATGCCGGTCGGCACGGCGAGCGTCCCCCAGCCGATCAGCATCATCACCGAGGCGATGAAGCGGCCGAGACCGGTCTTGGGCGTGATGTCGCCGAAGCCGACCGTGGTCATGGTCGAGATCGCCCAGTAGATCGACACCGGCACGTTGGAGAAGCCGTTCTCCGGCCCTTCGACGACATACATGATCGTCCCCATGACCGAGACGACGAGCAGCACGAAGCTCAGGAACACCATGATCTTGCGCCGGCTCGCGCTGATGGCGTCGTAGAGCGCGCGGTACTCCTGGACGTACGCGGCGAGCCTGAGGATCCTGAACACGCGCAGGAGGCGCAGCAGGCGGACGTTGATGAGCGCGCTCATCCCTGGCAGGAACAGCGCGGCCCAGGTCGGCAGCACGGCGAGCAGGTCGACGATCCCGAAGATGCTGCGCGCGTAGCGCGCGGGCCTCTGCACGCACCACAGGCGGGAGATGTACTCGGCCGTGAAGAGCACCGTGAAGAACCACTCGAGCAGGTCGAGCGTCGCCCCCCAGCGCGCGCTCAGGGTCGGGAAACTGTCGACGACGACGACCGCGACGCTGGCCAGGATGACCCACACCAGGGCGATGTCGAAGGCGCGGCCGGCCGGCGTGTCCGACTCGAAGATGACCCGGTAGACCGCGAGCCGTCGGCCGCCGGGCGGCCGGCCGAAGCGGCTCGCCATGTCCGCCGCACTGGCGGTCGCTTCCGGCGCCGGCTCGACTTCGGTCTCCACGGCACCGATCATGCATCGGCGTCGAAGCCCGACGGACACGGGCTTGCCCGGACCGTTCAGCCGCGCTCGAACTTGAAGACGGCGACGCTGGCGAGCAGGTTGGGCCAGGTCCGCACGACCTTGCCCGCCTGGATGCCGAAGGAATCGAGGATCGTCAGGCCGTCCTTCCTCGCCAGGATCTCGAAGTCGGCGTACGTGCCGACGCGGATGTTGGGCGTGTCGTACCACTCGTACGGCAGCACGCGCGTCACCGGCATCCGGCCGGCGGCGACGTGCAGGCGGTTCGGCCAGTGCGCGAAGTTGGGGAAGCTGACGATGCCGATGCGGCCGACGCGCGCCGTCTCGCGCAGCATCTTCTCGGTGTTCCTGAGGTGCTGGAGCGTGTCGAGTTGGAGGACGACGTCGAAGCTGTGGTCCTCGAACAGCGCCAGCCCTTCCTCGAGGTTGAGCTGGATGACGTTGATGCCGCGCTCGTGGCAGGCCAGCACGTTCGCGTCAGCGATCTCGATGCCGTAGCCGCTGCAGCCGCGCTCGCGCTGCAGCACCGCGAGCAGCTCGCCGTTGCCGCAGCCGAGGTCGAGGACGCGCGAGCCGTGCGGCACGAGCTCGGCGATCAGCTCGATGTCCTTGCGATCGCTCATCCCAGCTCCTTCGCCAGGTTGTTGAAGCAGGCGCGCATGACGCCGTGGTAGCGCGGGTCGTCGAGCAGGAACGCGTCGTGGCCGTGCGGCGCGTCGATCTCGGCGTAGCTGACGTCGCGCCGGTTGTCGACGAGCGCCTTGACGATCTCGCGCGAGCGCGCCGGCGCGAAGCGCCAGTCGGTCGTGAAGCTGATCAGCTCGAATCTGCAGCGCGCCGCGGCGAACGTCGCCGTGAGGTCGCCGCCGTGCGCCGCCGCCGGGTCGAAGTAGTCGAGCGCGCGCGTGATGAGCAGGTAGGTGTTGGCGTCGAAGTACTCGCTGAACTTGTCGCCCTGGTGGCGCAGGTAGGCCTCGATCTGGAACTCGATCTCCTGCGTCGAGTAGAACGGCGCGGCGCGCTGCATGCCGCGGCCGAACTTGGCCTCCATCGAGTCGTCGGAGAGGTAGGTGATGTGGCCGATCATCCGCGCCACCGTCAGGCCGCGCTTGGGAACGACGCCGTGCTCGCGGTAGTGGCCGCCGTGGAACTCGGGGTCGGTGACGATCGCGCGGCGCGCCACCTCGTTGAAGGCGATGTTCTGCGCCGAGAGGTTCGGCGCGGTCGCGACCGCGACGCACTGGCGCAGGCGGTCGGGATAGCGCAGCGACCAGGCGAGCGCCTGCATGCCGCCGAGGCTGCCGCCGATGACGGCGGCGAGCCGCTCGATGCCGAGCGCGTCGACAAGGCGCGCCTGCGCGTCGACCCAGTCCTCGACCGTCACGACCGGGAAGTCGCTGCCGTAGGCGCGCCCGTTCGCCGCCGGATCGGGGTTCGGGCTCGCCGGCCCCGTCGAGCCGAAGCACGAGCCGGGGTTGTTGACGCCGATGACGAAGAAGCGATCGGTGTCGAGCGGCTTGCCGGGGCCGACCAGGTTGTCCCACCAGCCCTCGCTCTTCGCCTGCCCGGCGTACGTGCCGGCGACGTGGTGCGAGGCTTTGAGGGCGTGGCAGACGAGGACGGCGTTGCTGCGGCTCGCGTTCAGCGTGCCGTAGGTCTCGTAGGCGAGCGTGTAGTCGCGCAGCACCGCGCCGCTCGCGAGCGGCAGCGGCGCGGCGAAATGCATCGATTGCGGCTGGACGTCGCCAAGGGAACTCATCGGCACACAGGCAAGAAAAAACCCGGCACCGCCAAAGCGGGACACCGGGTCGTGCGTCCTGTCTTTAGCCGAATTTATAGAGCGCCCGCAAGCCGGAACAAATCGGCGCTTCG
Organism: Caldimonas sp.; assembly: GCA_035456045.1. Taxonomy (GTDB): domain Bacteria; phylum Pseudomonadota; class Gammaproteobacteria; order Burkholderiales; family Burkholderiaceae_C; genus Schlegelella_A. Next base: position 462 of record DATIDZ010000272.1, on the reverse strand, counting down.
AGGCGAAGTATAGCGACGCCCCGATTGCTGCCGGGGCAGTCGAGCGTTGGCGTGCGCAGTGCGCGGCGACGGTGCAAGGCGCGGCGCTCGAGGCCGGCCACTTCATCCCCGAAGAGCTTCCTGACGACACCGTCACGCGCCTGCGCGCCTTCCTGCGGCCCTGAGCGGCCGGCGGCGCTTAGGATCGCCCCACTTTCGCGCCACTCGTCGGCAGGAGCCCGCATGTTCCTCTGGGTCAAACGGCTCGACCAGGTTTTCCCGATCCGCTACTTCGCCTGGGCGCTGTGCTTCGTCGGCTTCCTCGCGAGCGCCTGGGCGTGGGCGAACATGGGAATGAAGGCGTGGCTGGCGATCGCCTTCCTCGGCCTGACCCTGCTCGGCATCCGCGACGTCGCGCAGAAGCGCCACGCGGTGCTGCGCAACTATCCGGTGATCGGCCACCTGCGCTTCCTGCTCGAGTTC
>DATIDZ010000271.1:0-4371 GCA_035456045.1 Caldimonas sp. | reverse complement strand
GGCCGCGGTCATCTCGCCCTCGACGTCGGTGCGGATCGAGCCCAGCTCGGCCTGGTTGGCGATCAGCGTCTGGCCGCGCTTGGACAGCACGTAGTCGAGCCACAGCTTGGCCGCGTTCGGGTTCTTCGCCGACTTCGAGATGAACATCACCCGCGACATGACGAGGCAGTAGTCGTTCGGCAGCACGATGCCGATGGCGGGATCCTTCTTGGCGCGCAGGTTCGCGTAGGAGGCGAAGATGTTGAAGCCGAGCAGGTTCTCGCCCGAGCTGATGCGCTCCATCATCGTGCCCGCGCTCGACTGAAAGCGCGGACCGGCAACGCCGAGCGCCTTCACCATGTCCCAGAACTGCGGGTTGTACTTGCTGTCCTGCGTGATGAGCATGAAGCCGACGCCCGACTTCTCGACGTCGTAGGTGGTGACCTTGCCCTTCACCTTGTCGAGCTTGGTCGTCATCACGCGGGTCAGGTCGGCGTGGCTCTGCGGCACCTCGTCGCCGCTCAGCAAGCGCTTGTTGTAGACGATGGCGATCGGCTCGTAGGTGGTCCCGTAGGCCTGGTTCTTCCATACCGACCAGCCGGGCATGTGCGAAGCCTCCGGCGACGCGTACTCGAGTGCGCCACCTTCGCTGGCAAGCTTGATCTGCAGGTCCATCGACGAGCTCCACAGCACGTCGGCGGAGCCCGCATTGGCAGCGCGCTCGCTGATGAAGCGGTTGTAGACCTCGGTCGAGTTCATGTCGTTGTACTCGACCGAGATGCCGGGATAGAGGGCCTGGAAGTCCTTGATGAGAAAGTTGGCCGCGGCGGTGTCGGTGGTGCTGTAGACGACGACCTTGCCTTCCTTCTTGGCGGCGGCGATGGTGTCGGCGTAGGTCGCCGGGTAGCCGGCAGGAACCTGCGCGGCCGCCCCGAGGGCGGCGAGCGTCAGCACGGCGCCGACGAGGGTCTGATGAAGTGGTCTCATGGCGTTCTCTCTGTGGTGCGGTCCGGTGGACGTCGCCGGGGCGTGCCTGCAAAGGTGCCGACTATCGCGTGCCGGCACCGTTGTCGCAATCGGCCGATTCCCACCCTTGCAATCGGCGCTCCCGGGGAACGCCGCCGGCGCCCTTTACGCGGCCGCGCCAGCCGCCAGAGCACGCCGGCGTTGTGCCTCCAGGCGCTCGTCGGCATCGGCGCCCGCCGGCCCGGTGTCCCAGCCCTGGAGGTGACGGATGGCGATGCCGGCGAGCGCCGCCAGCCACTGGTGCTGATCGTTGAGGCACGGGATGTAGCCGAACTGCCGGCCTCCGGCGGCGAGATAGGCGGCGCGGGCTTCCTGGTCGATCTCCTCGAGGGTCTCCAGGCAGTCCGACGTGAAGCCGGGACAGAAGACGTCGACCCGGACGACGCCGGCCTTGGCCAGCGCGACCAGCGTTGGCTCGGTGTAGGGCTGGAGCCACTCGGCCCGACCGAAGCGGCTCTGGAAGGTGACGACGACGAACTCGTCGCGCACCTTGAGGTGCTCGGCGAGGAGCCGCCCGGTCTTGAGGCACTCGCAGTGGTACGGATCGCCCAGCGTCAGCGAGCGCCGCGGCAGGCCGTGGAAGCTGAGGACGAGCTTGTCGGGGCGGCCGTTCACGCGCCAGTGCTCGAGGACACGCTGGGCCAGCGCATCGATGTAGGCCGGATCGTCGTGGTAGTGCTTGACGAAGCGGATCTCGGGAACGTTGCGAACGCGCCGCATCCATGCCGCGAGGGCATCGCCGATGCTGGCCGTCGTCGACGCCGCGTACTGCGGGTAGAGCGGAACGACCAGCACCCGGTCGGCGCCCGCCACCTTGACGGCGTCGAGCACGTCGGCGATCGAGGGCGTGCCGTAGCGCATCGCATGACGAACCAGGACCCGGTGGCCGCGCTGGCCGAGGTAGCCCTCGAGCAGCACCGCCTGCTTCTCGGTCCAGACCTTGAGCGGCGAGCCCTCGGCCATCCAGATGCTGGCGTACTTTCGCGCCGAGCGTGCCGGCCGGGTGCGCAGGATGATGCCGTGCAGGATCGGCCACCAGAGCAGGCGCGGGATCTCGACCACGCGCGAATCGCTCAGGAACTCGGCCAGATAGCGGCGCACGGCAGCCGGTGTCGGCGCGTCCGGCGTGCCCAGGTTGCACAGGACGACGGCGGTGGTGGCAACGGTCCCGTGCGCGTGGGCCGGCTCGGCGGCGACGGTCATCGCCTCAGGACTTGATGCCGAACTCGAACGGGCTTTGCCGCTGCGTGTCGGCGAACTTCATCACCTCGAAGCGGACGCACGGGCTGATCGGCTCCGACGGCGGCGCGCCGAGGCCGATCACGCCGCTGCCGTGCAGCGTGCAAGCGCCGCGGCGCAGGCTGATGATCTCCGGGTCGTTGTCGAAGCGGACGTAGGTGCCGTTGTAGCTGAGGTCGACGAGCTGGAACGTGCCGCCGTGCCAGTCGATCCGGGCGTGCGAGCGCGACACCCGCGTGTCGTCGATGATGTAGGTCGCCTGCGGGCTGCGGCCGAGGATGACCGGCAGGCTGGTGCCGGCGTAGATGCGGTTCAGGTCGAGCCAGACCAGGCGGATGCCTTCGGGCTCGGCCACCGGGATCAGCATGTCGCCATAGGCGGTGGCCGCCGTGTCGCCGAAGCGCCGGACGGCCTCCTGCAGGTGGACATGCACCGGCTCGACGCGGCCGCGCAGCTGCATCTTGTCGAGGCTGCGAAAGCGCGATCGCTCCCACTCGCCGAGCTGCTCGACGACGCTCGCCGTCGCCAGTGTCTCGTTGTCGCCGGCGTGGTCGAGGAGGCGCGCCGCGACGTTGACGGCGTCGCCGAAGACGTCGCCCGACATCTCGACGACCTCGCCCTGGGCGAGGCCCACCTGCAGCTTGAGCGGCACCGCCGGTCGAGGCGGCAGCGTCGGCGCGCCGCCGGCGTCTTCGTCCTCGACGCGGGCGTCGTTGGCCGCATCGCCCGGGCTGTCCTCGCCCATGCCGATGCGCGACAGCGAGTCGTGCATGTCGTCGGCGGCAGCGACGCTTTCCGCGGGGGTCTCGAACACCGCCATCAGCCCGTCGCCGAGCGTCTTCACGACCTGGCCGCGGTGCGCGGCGACGATGCGGGCGAGAAGGGCGACGCTGCGCGTGACGACGGCGGTGGCGTCGGCGTTGCCGAGCGTCTCGTACATCGAGGTGCTGCCGCGCAGGTCGGCGAACAGCACCGTGCGTTGCAGGACCTGGGTCATGCCGAAGCGGCCGTGCGTTCCATCGATCGCGAGTTTATCGCGAGCACGGCAAGCAGAAGGGGTTCCGGCCTCTCGGCGGGAACCCCTTGTTGCATGCAGCGAACGCTCAGAGCGTGTCGAGGTAGGTGCGCAGCTTGTCCGAGCGGCTCGGATGCTTGAGCTTCCGGATCGCCTTGGCTTCGATCTGGCGGATCCGCTCGCGCGTGACGTCGAACTGCTTGCCGACTTCCTCGAGCGTGTGGTCGGTCGACATCTCGATGCCGAAGCGCATGCGCAGCACCTTGGCCTCGCGCGGCGTCAGCGAGTCGAGGATGTCCTTGACCACGTCGCGCAGGCCCGCCTGCATCGCCGCCTCGATCGGCGCCGTGTTGTTGGTGTCCTCGATGAAGTCGCCGAGATGCGAGTCGTCGTCGTCGCCGATCGGCGTCTCCATCGAGATCGGCTCCTTGGCGATCTTCATGATCTTCCTGATCTTGTCCTCGGGGATCTCCATCTTCTCGGCCAGCGTCGGCGCGTCAGGCTCGAAGCCGAATTCCTGCAGATGCTGGCGCGACAGGCGGTTCATCTTGTTGATCGTCTCGATCATGTGCACCGGGATGCGGATCGTTCGCGCCTGGTCGGCGATCGAGCGCGTGATCGCCTGGCGGATCCACCACGTCGCGTAGGTCGAGAACTTGTAGCCGCGGCGATATTCGAACTTGTCGACCGCCTTCATCAGGCCGATGTTTCCTTCCTGGATGAGGTCGAGGAACTGCAGGCCGCGGTTGGTGTACTTCTTGGCGATCGAGATCACGAGGCGCAGGTTCGCCTCGATCATCTCCTTCTTGGCGTCGCGCGACGCGCGCTCGCCTTCGTTCATGCGCTTGTTGATCTTCTTCAGGTCCTCGAGCGGAACGACGGCGCGCGCCTGCTGCTCGGTGAGCTTCTTCTGCAGCTCCTGCACCGGCGGGAGGTTTCGCGCCAGGATGACGCTGTACGGCTTGTTCGCAGCGACTTCCTTCTCGGCCCACTTCAGGTTCAGGATGTTCGGCGGGAAGTTCTTGATGAAGTAGTCCTGCGGCATGCCGCACTTGTCGACCAGGATCTTCCTCAGCTCGCGCTCGTAGCGACGCACGTCCTCGACCTGCGAG
>DATIDZ010000270.1:0-19260 GCA_035456045.1 Caldimonas sp. | reverse complement strand
GCCGGCTGCGGCGAAGACGACGTGGGCGGCGCCGGCGCGAAGCGCAGCGTCGCCCGCAGGCCGCCGGCGGGCGAATCGCCGAGCGCCAGCGTCGCCCCGTGCCGCTCGGCGACGCTGCGCACGATCGCCAGGCCCAGGCCGCTGCCCTCCTCCTCGGCGCCGGCCCGGCGATAGAAGCGGTCGAAGACGCGCTCGCGCTCGGCCGGCGGGATGCCGGGGCCGGCGTCGTCGACGCTGAGCACCCCAGCGCCGTCCTCCTGCCAGATGCGCACGTCGATCCGTGCGCCAGGCGGCGAGTAGCGGATCGCGTTGTCGACCAGGTTGCGCAGCGCCGCGGCGAGCGCGCTGCGCTCGCCGGCGACGACGACCGGCCGGTCGGCCTCGAGGACGAGCTCGCTGCCGCGGTCGTGCGCGAACGGGTGCATCGCCGCGAGCACCTCGCGCGCCAGCTCGCCCAGCTCGACCGGCTCGAGCGAGGCCGGCGCGGCGCCCGGCTCGCTGCGCGCCAGCGTCAGCAACTGCTCGATCAGCCGGGCGGTGCGATCGATCCCGGCCGCGACGCTCTCGATCGCCGCCGCGCGCGTCGCATCGTCGTTCGCCTGGCGCAGCAGCCGCAGCTGCAGCTTGAGCGCGGTCAGCGGCGAGCGCAGCTCGTGCGCCGCGTCGGCGACGAACCCGCGCTGGCTGTCGAGCGAGCTGCGCAGGCGCTCGAGCAGCGCGTTGAGCGCGCTCGCCAGCGGCGCCACCTCGTCGGGCAGGCCGCTCGTCGGGACCGGCGCGAGCGAGCGCGCGTCGCGAGCGCGCACGTCGCGCGCCAGGGCGTCGAGCGGCGCGAGGTTCTGCGCCGCGAGCCACCAGATCGCGAGCGCCGCGAGCGGCGTCATCAGCAGCAGCGGCAGCACGCTGCGCCACGCCGCATGGGCCGCGAGCCGCTGCCGGATCTCGACCGGCTGCGCGACCTGGATGACGCGCTCGCGCGTCGCCACGCTGTAGGTGCGCCAGGCGCGGCCGTCGACGTTGAGCGTGTGCAGGCCGAGCAGCGCGCGCGCCGGCAGCGACGGGTGCGCGCGCGACGCGTAGATCGTGCGCCCGTCGATGGTCCAGATCTGGATGACGAAATCGAGCTGCTCGTCGGCCAACGGCCCGACCTGCTCGGACGCGACCTCCCCCTGGTCGCGCAGCGACAGCGCCATCTGCTGCAGCTGGTAGTCGAAGATCTGCTCGGTCTCGCCGAGGACGTTGCGGTAGGTGATCGCCGCCATCGCCGCGGCGACGAGGACGAGCAGCGCCACCAGCGAGACCAGCAGGCGCAGGCGGATCGAGCTCATCCGCCGCGGGGCGCAGTCGCGTCGATGAAGTAGCCGACGCCGCGCACGTTGCGGATGAAGTCGGCGCCGAGCTTCTTTCTCAGCTGGTGGATGTACACCGAGACGGCGTTGCTCTCGATCTCCTCGCCCCAGCCGTAGAGCCGGTCCTCGAGCTGCGAGCGCGACAGCACCGCGCCGGGCCGCGCCATCAGCGCCTCGAGGACGGCGAACTCGCGTGCCGAGAGCAGCACCGGCGCGCCGTTGAGGGTGACGCGGCGCTGCGCCGGATCGAGGGTGACGCCGCCCTGCGCGAGCACCGGCTCGGCGCGCCCGGCATGGCGGCGCAGGACGGCGCGGATGCGCGCGTTGAGCTCGTCGAACTCGAACGGCTTGACGAGGTAGTCGTCCGCGCCCGCGTCGAGGCCGGCGACGCGGTCGCCGCGCGCGTCGCGCGCCGTCAGCACGATCACCGGCGTCGCGTCGCGGCGCGCGCGCAGCGCCTGCAGCACCGCCAGGCCGTCGGCCGGCCCGGCGCCGCCTGCGCCGCGCGGCAGGCCGAGATCGAGCAGGACGAGGTCGAAGCGCTCGCTCGCGAGCGTGCCGTCCGCCGCGGCGGCGTCGCGGACCCAGTCGACGGCGTAGCCTTCCAGGCGCAGCGACCGCTGCAGGCTCTCGCCGATCATGCGATCGTCTTCGACGAGGAGGAGTCGCATAGCGCGGGAAGGATAGCCCGTGCGCGGTGCGCGGCCGCCGCAGCAGGGACAATCGCCGCCATGCGCGACCGGATCCGCGTCACCCTGCTTTCGTTCCGCGACCTCGTCGCGACGGCGCTGCCGTTCATCTTCCTCGCCGTCGGGCTGCTCGCGCTCGCCTACTGGCTGCTCGATCCGACGCCGCCGCGCCAGGTCGTCCTCGCCACCGGCCAGGACCAGGGCGCGTATGCCGAGTTCGGCAAGCGCTACGTCCAGCTCCTCAAGGAAAACGGCATTGAGGTGCGCCTGCGCAAGACCGCGGGCGCGGCCGAGAACATCGCGCTCCTCAGGCAGCCGGGCGGCGACGTCGACATCGCCTTCGTGCAGGGCGGCGCCGACGAGGAGCGCGCGGCGCGCAGCGACGACAGCGACGACGACGACGGCCTGGTCTCGCTCGGCAGCCTCTTCTACGAGCCGGTCTGGCTGTTCTATCGCAGCGACTCGGCCGAGCGCCTGGTCAAGTCGCCCGAGCTCGCGAGCCTGTCGCAGCTCGCCGGCTGGCGCGTCAACATCGGCGCACCCGGCAGCGGCGTCCCGAACCTGATGGCGCGCCTGCTCGAGGCGAACCGCATCGACCCGGGCACCATCGCGCTGATCCGCGAGCCGCAGACGCCGGCCGTGGTCGGCCTGCTCGAAGGGCGCATCGACGCGATCGTGTTCGCGTCGGCGCCGGAGTCGCTGCTGGTGCAGATGCTGCTGCAGACGCCCGGCATCCGCCTGTTCGACGTCGCCCAGGCCGAAGCGTACGCACGACGCTTCCCGTGGCTGAGCCCCGTGACGCTGCCGCGCGGCGTCGTCGACCTCGCGCGCGACATCCCGCCCGCCGACGTGCGCCTGGTCGCGCCGACGGCCACGCTGGTGGCGAGGAAGCATACCCATCCCGCGCTGATCCAGCTGTTCGTGCAGGCGGCGCAGCAGGTGCACGGCGGCCCCGGCTGGTTCCAGAAGAAGGGCGACTTCCCGAACGCGCACAACACCGAGCGGCCGCTGGCCAAGGAAGCGCAGCGCTTCTACGCGAGCGGCCCGCCGGTGCTGCAGCGCTACCTGCCGTTCTGGCTCGCCAATCTGGTCGACCGGATGTGGCCGGTGCTGGTGACGATCGTCGCCGCGTTGATCCCGCTCTCGCGCATGCTGCCGCCGCTCTACACTTTCCGCGTGCGCTCGCGCATCTTCCGCTGGTACCGCCAGCTGCGCGAGGTCGAGAACGCGATCGGGCGCCGGCCGAACGACGAGCTGCTGCGCGAGCTCGCCGAGATCGAGCGTCGCGTCGAGCACGTCAACGTGCCGCTCAGCTACGCCGACGAGCTCTATTCCTTGCGCACCCACATCCGACTGGTCGCCGAGCGGCTGGTCGACCCGGCACCGCTTCCCGCGAGCGCGCCATGAGCACGGCGCAGCGGCCGCGCGTGCTCGTCGTCGGCTGCGGCTTCGGCGGCCTCGAGGCGGTGCGCGCTCTCTCGAAGGCGCCGGTCGAGATCACCCTCGTCGACCGCACCAACCACCATCTGTTCCAGCCGCTGCTCTACCAGGTCGCGACCGCGGGGCTGAGCGCGCCGGCGGTGAGCGCGCCGATCCGCCACGTGCTGCGCCTCGAGATGAAGCGCGGCAACCTGATGATCCTCAAGGCGGAGGTGCGGGCGATCGACGTCGCCGCGCGCACCGCCTCGCTCGACGGCGGCGAGACGATCGCGTGGGATCACCTGATCGTCGCCGCCGGCTCGACGCACGGCTATTTCGGGCACGACGAATGGCAGCGCGACGCGCCGGGCCTGAAGACGCTCGCCGATGCGTTCGAGATCCGCGCGCGCGTCATCGGCGCCTTCGAGCATGCCGAGCGGGCGCACGACGCCGCCGACCGCGCCTCGTGGCTCACCTTCGTCGTGATCGGTGGCGGCCCGACCGGCGTCGAGATGGCCGGAACCATGAGCGAGATCGCGCACCACACGCTCGACCGCGAGTTCCGCCGCATCGATCCGAAGCAGACGCGCGTGATCCTCCTCGAGGGCTCGCCGCGCGTCCTTGGCACCTTCGTCCCGGCGCAGTCCGAGCGCGCGCGCCAGCAGCTCGAGCGGCTCGGCGTCGACGTGCGCACCGAATCGAAGGTCACCGCGATCGATGCCGAGGGCGTCACCTACGACAGCGCCAGGACCGGCGGCAGCGAGCGCATCCCAGCGCGCACCGTCATCTGGGCGGCCGGCGTCGCCGGCTCGCCGCTCGGCGCCGAGGTGGCACGCGGCACCGGCGTCGCGCTCGACCGCGCCGGCCGCGTCGTCGTCGCGCCCGACCTCAGCATCCCCGGGCATCCGGAGATCTCGGTGATCGGCGACCTCGCCGCCGCGCTCAGCCACGGCCCGGCCGGGACGACGCCGGTGCCCGGCGTCAGCCCCGCCGCCAAGCAGATGGGGCGCGCCGCCGCGGCCAACGTCGTGCGCAGGATTCGCGGCGAGCCGACGCAGCCCTTTCGCTACCGCGACTACGGCAACCTGGCGACGGTCGGCCGCAAGGCCGCGGTCGTCGAGCTCGCGGTGCCGGTCCTCGGCGCGATCCGCTTCAGCGGCCTGGCGGCGTGGCTGTTCTGGCTGTTCGCCCACATCTACTTCCTGATCGGCTTCCGCAACCGGCTGATGGTGATGACCGACTGGGCGTGGGCGTACTTCACGTACGAACGCGGCGCGCGCGTCGTGGCCGAGCCGGCGTCGTCGCCACCGCCCGCATCGCGCTTCTAAACTGCAGGCCGACTGAAAGGGATCGCATGGACACGCGCACATCGCCGGCACGGCTTCGCATCGAGCAGATCCAGGAGGCGCTGCGCGCGGTCGGCTGCGCCGCCGTCGTCGTGCCGTCGAGCGACCCGCACCTCTCGGAGTACCTGCCGGAGCGCTGGCAGGCGCGCCAGTGGGCGTCCGGCTTCACCGGCTCGATGGGGACGCTCGTCGTCACGACCGATCGCGCCGCGCTCTTCGCCGACAGCCGCTACTGGGTGCAGGCCGAGAGCCAGCTGGCCGGCAGCGGCATCGAGCTCGTCCGCATCCCGACGCCGCCGGGCGCGCAGCACGTCGACTGGCTGTGCGCGAACGTGCCGCGCGGCGCGACGGTCGCGGTCGACGGCGACGTCATCGGCCTGGCCGCCGCGCGCCAGCTGCGCGACACGCTCGCCGCGTGCGGGATCACGTTGCGCAGCGACCTCGACGTCGTCGCCTCGGCGTGGCCCGACCGGCCGACGATGCCGGCGGCGCGGGTCTGGGAGCACACCGGCGAGGAGGCGCCGCATGCGCGGGCCGCCAAGCTGGCGCAGGTGCGCGCCGCGATGCGCGAAGCCGGCGCGACGCATCACCTGATCTCGACCGTCGACGACATCGCCTGGCTGCTGAACCTGCGCGGCGCCGACGTCGGCTACAACCCGGTCTTCCTCGCCCACGTGCTGCTCGACCTCGACGCAGCGACGCTGTACGTCGGCGCCGGCAAGATCGATTCCGCGCTCGCCGCGGCGCTCGCCGCCGACGGCGTTCGGGTCGCGCCCTACGGCGACGTCGCCGCCGCGCTCGCCGCCCTGCCGGCCGCCGCGCGCCTGCTGGTCGATCCGCGCCGGACGACGCTCGGCCTGGTCGAGCGCAGCCGCGCGACGCGCATCGAGGCGATCAACCCGAGCACGCTCGCCAAGAGCAGGAAGAGCGACGCCGAGGCCGCCAACGTGCGGCGCGCGATGATCGAGGACGGCATCGCGATGTGCGAGTTCTACGCGTGGTTCGAGGCCGCCCTGGCCGACCCGTCGCGGCGGGCGCCGATCACCGAGCTGACGATCGACGAGAAGCTGGCCGAGGCGCGCGCGCGCCGGCCCGGCTACGTCGGGCCGAGCTTCGCGACGATCGCCGCGTTCAACGCCAACGGCGCGATGCCGCACTACCGCGCGACCCCGCAATCGCACGCGACGATCGAGGGCGACGGCCTGCTGCTGATCGACTCGGGCGCGCAGTACCTCGGCGGCACCACCGACATCACGCGCATGTGGCCGATCGGCCGCATCAGCGAGGCGCAGCGGCGCGACGTCACGCTCGTCCTGCGCGGCACGATGGCGCTCAGCCGCACGCGCTTCCCGCGCGGCACTCCCGGACCGATGCTCGACGCGATCGCGCGCGCGCCGCTCTGGGAGCACGGCCTCGACTTCGGTCACGGCACCGGCCACGGCGTCGGCTATTTCCTCAACGTCCACGAAGGGCCGCAGACGATCTCGCGCGCCGTCGTCGAGCCAGCGATGGCGATGCAGCCGGGCATGATCACGAGCATCGAGCCGGGCGTCTACCGGCCCGGCCGATGGGGCGTTCGCGTCGAGAACCTCGTCCTCAACGTGCCGGCGCCGCAGGTCGGGAGCGAGTTCGGCGAGTTCCTGGAATTCGAGACGCTGACGCTGTGCCCGATCGACACGCGCTGCATCGATGCGGCGCTCCTTCGCGCCGACGAGGTCGCCTGGCTCAACGGCTACCACCGCGTGGTGGCCGAGCGGCTGGCGCCGCGCCTCGAGGGCGCCGCCCTCGCCTGGCTGCGCGCGCGCACCGCGCCGATCTGAGCCGGGCCGCTCGCCGGCCGCGGGGGCGGTCCGGTTTCGTCGCCGCCTGGCGCGCTTCGTCGCGCCGCTCGGGAGCTTCGTCGCAATGCGCTTTCGGCGCGGCGACGGCGTGCCTAGAGTCCGCTCCATCGAACCCGCAGCCCGTCACAGGAGCACGCCATGATCAGCCGCCTCACCGCTTCCGCCGCCCTCTTCGCCGTCCTCGCCACCGCCGGTCTGGGCTTCGCCGCCCAGGCCAAGCAGGCGCCGGCCGCGAGGCAGGCGGCTCCTGCCGCCGCGATGCCGACGATCACGCTGCCGACCGTCGTCATCACCGGCAAGCGCGCGCCGCGCGCCTGAATTCCGGCCGGCGCGCTGCCGATCGGCGCGCAGCGCCGACAAAGCGTGCATTTTCAACGGCGCGAGGTCACCGCCACCCGCGCCCGCCCGGCCAGCCGATAGTCTGCCGCGGCGCCTGACCCGAAATCTCGGCCAAAGGTGCTCAAGGTACCGCGCGCGGTACCGAAATGAACGAGTCGGTGCTCCCGCGGGGGGATCACTCGCCACCTTGCGCAGAGCGGGCCCAGCGCTTCATGAATTTCCTGGAAAGCCACCGGCTGCTGCCCTGCCTCGCCGGCCTCGCGATCAGCGGGGTGCTGCTGTGGCTGGCGTCCGAGATCTTCGCCGTGTCTCGCCTGCGCATGCGCCCCACGGCTCTGCGCCTCAAGGGCTGCGCCGTGCTGCTCGGCGGGTTCGGCCTCTGGTGGCCCGGCCATTTCATCGCACCGCTCGATACCGGCAGCGTCCTCGGCATTCCGTTCCTGGCGGGCGGCCTCGCCTGGGGCCTCGCCGCGCTCGCGCTGATCACCGCCGTCGCCGCGACGCGCAAGACGGTGCCGGCGTTCGCCGGGCTCGCGGTGATCACGCTGCTGATCGCCTACGCGCACTCGGTGTTCGCGACCCCCGGCCTGTTCCGCGCGACGGTCGTGTTCGGCGCCTGGGGCCCCGGCATCGCGGTCTTCGTCCTCGCCACCTTGCTGGTCGCGCTCGGCCTCGAGTTCAAGCCGAGCAAGAAGCTGCGGGCGACGCGCATCGGCAGCGCCCTGGTGTGCGCCATCCTCCTCACCCTCGCGGCATCGGTCTCTGCCGAGACCGATCCGGCGACGGTGCCCGCGTGGCCCGAAGCGGCGCTCGTCGCCGCCTTGATCGCGATGGCGTTCGCGATGCTCGAGGCGCTGCACAGCGCCGGCATGCACGACGACGAGCCGCCGCGGCGCACCGTCAGCGCCGCGCCGACCGTCGACAGCCTGACGCAGCTGCCGACCCGCGTCTACTTCGAAGACCGCCTCGCGGCAGCGGCGACCAAGGCCGATGCCAACGCCAGCCGCCTCGCCCTGCTCTTCATCGACCTCGACGGCTTCAAGCCGGTCAACGACACCTACGGCCACTCGATCGGCGACATCGTCCTCGAGAACGTCGGCCAGCGGCTGAAGGCGATGTCGCGCGGCAAGGACGTCGTCGCCCGGGTCGGCGGCGACGAGTTCCTGCTCCTGCTCAGCAACGTGACGACGCAGGAGGGCATCGCGCACGTCGCCGACCGCCTGATCCAGGGCATCTCGCAGCCGTACCAGGCCGAGGGCCGCGAGGTGATGATCTCGTGCTCGGTCGGCATCGCGATCTATCCGGACGGCTGCAGCCACTCCAAGCTGATCGCCCGCGCCGACGCGGCGATGTACGCGTCGAAGCGCTCCGGCGGCTCGAAGTTCTGCTTCTACTCGAGCGCGATGGACGCGGACGCGGAGGCCCAGTTCGAGCTGCTGCGCGACCTGCGCAAGGCCGTCGCGGCCAAGGAGTTCGAGCTCTTCTACCAGCCGAAGATCGATTCGAAGAGCGGCAAGGTGACCGCGGTCGAAGCGCTCCTGCGCTGGAAGCATCCGACCCGCGGCCTGCTCCTGCCCAACACCTTCATCCCGATCGCCGAGCGCTTCGGCCTGATCGGCGCGATCGGCAACTGGGTCATCGAGGACGCGTGCCGGCAGAGCCGGCAGTGGCGCGAGAAGGGCGTACGGATGCGCGTCGCCATCAACCTGTCGGCGCACCAGATGCGCCAGGACGACATCGTCGAGCGCATCACCGAAGCGCTCCAGTCGCACAAGATCCACCCGTCGCTCCTGACCTGCGAGATCACCGAGTCGGCGGCGATGGAGGACACCAAGACGACGCAGACGACGTTCCGCCGCCTCGGCGAGCTCGGCACGCACCTGTCGATCGACGACTTCGGCACCGGCTACTCGAGCCTCAGCTACCTCAGGAAGCTGCCCGCCGAGGAGCTCAAGATCGACCGCAGCTTCATCCAGGACCTCGAGCACAGCGCCGACGCGCGGGCGGTCGTCGATGCCGTCATCAAGCTCGCCCACGCGCTCGGGCTCAAGGTCGTCGCCGAAGGCGTCGAGAACCAGCGCCAGCAGCAGGTGCTCGTGCAGATGGGCTGCGACGAGCTGCAGGGGTTCCTGTTCGCCAAGCCGATGTCGGCGCGCGCGCTGATGCTCTGGGCCGTCAACGACCGCTCGGAAGGGGCCTCGGTGTTCAAGCCGTCGCTGTTCGACGAGACCCGGCAGTCGGATGCGCCGGTGGCCGCCCGCCGCGAGGTGCCCGCCGTCGCAAGGGGCGACGCGCCGACGGGAGCCCGGCGAGCCTGAAGCGGGCGTCGGAGGCGCCCCGCAGCGCCCGCCGACGATTCTTTCGTCGCCGCCCGCCGCGGCTCGTCCCGGCAAAAGCGCGATTCGTCGCAACCCGCTGGGAAGGCGCTTCGACGCTCCCTACATTCACGTCCAACGCATCCCCGATGCGCCAGTTCACCAGGAGCCCATCATGTCCGACAACCTCTTCTCCGCTGTCCTGACCTTCAGCCTCCTGGCCGCTGGCACCATCGCGGTCGGGTCGGAAATGACGGCGCCCCAGCCGGCCGCGAAGCCGACCGCCGTGGCGACGCTGCCAACCGTGACCATCGTCGGCAAGCGCGTCGCCAGCGCCGACACGGTGACGATGCCGACCGTCGTCGTGACCGGGCGCCGTCCGGTCACCGCGGTGGCGATCGACGACACCGGCCGCGCGACGCGCGTCCAGTAGGACTCCTTACCCCGGGCGCCCCCCGCGCCTCTTCACGGCCGCCCTCGGGCGGCCGTTTTCTTGGTGCGATCCTCAGGCGCCGCTGCGCTGCAGCCGCGCGGACAGCGCCTGCTCCAGCGTGTCGGCGCTGTCGGCGAGGTGGGCACGGGTCTCTTCGCCCAGGCCGGGTCGATGGCTCGCCCCGCGGATGCGCTCGAGGAGCGCCTTGGCCTGCACGCGGACGATGCTGCGCGTGTCGGCCCGCGTCGCCGCGCCCGGACGGATCAGGAGACCGGCGATGCGATTGACGTGGTCGCGCTGGACCTCGCGCCGCAACGGTGCGATGTCGCCCCGGCCGTCGAGCTCGCTCCACACGGCCTGCGTGAGCCGCGCGTAGAGCTCGGGCATGCGCAGGGCGCGGCCGCTGCCGGAGGGCGCCTTCTCGCTGCTCTCGAGCAGCCGCGTCGCGACGGTGTCGCTCATCATCACGGCGAGCAGCGCGCGCTGCAGGCCGAGCACCTGGACCGATGGCGAGTAGTCGGTCTGGGTCGAGCCCTCGCCGCCGAAGATCGCATCGGTTCTTTCGGCGAAGTCGGCGCCGAGCTTTCTCTGCAGCGCCGGCGTGACGCTGAAGCTGTCCGCCGAAAGCAGGCTGCCGGTGATGAGGTCGAGCGCCTCGCGCTGCTCGGCGACCGGCACCGGCGTCAGCGGATCGCGGCCGGTGCCGGGGGCGTCGCGCACCGTGCGGACGCCGCCGATCTGGCGCGACAGCACGTTGGCGGCGCGCGCGACGTCGCGCAGCGCGTAGCTGACCGAGCGCTTGAGGACGTTGTAGTCCTGGTCGGGACGAAGCGTGCGCGTCTCCTGCCGCTTGATCAGCTCCTGGGCGATCGCGATCCGCTTCCTGGCGAAAGCGATGACGTCGCCGCCGAGGTCGAACTGCAGCGTCTCGGGATCGACGCCGATGAAGTTGTCCTCGTCGGTGCCGTACGCGAGCAGCGGCTCGGCGCTGCGGCCGGCGATCTTCTCGAGCGCGGCGCGCTCGTCGGCGGCCGACAGGCCCGAGGGCAGCGGCTTGTAGGCGTACTCGATCGCCCAGTAGTCGTACGGGCCGAGGGTGTCGTTGAACGGCGTACCGTAGCGCTCGCGCGGCTCGTCGGCGCTGTTGAGGTTGATCGGCGCGTACTCCATCACCGAACCGGTGATGCCGTGGGCTCGCGTGAACGCCGGATCGGCCAGTTGCTGCTGCGTGTAGACGCGCGACGAACGGAAGTTGTGGCGCAGGCCGAGCGTGTGGCCGACCTCGTGCATCGTCACGTCCTTCAGATACGCCTCGACGAACGCCTCCGCCTCGGGGCTCCCCGGCTCGAGGTCGCCGCGCGCCTCGAAGACGTCGGTGGCGTAGGTCATCTGCTCGGCCGCCATCTCGTTGTACGTGCAGACGCGCCCCGACATCAGCAGCGCGAGCTCCTGCGGCGTCGGATCGGCGTCGCGGAACGGGTTGTCGATGCCGGTGGACGACAGGATCTGCGAGCGCGCGTTGCGGATGTTGCGCGACGACAGGCTCTCGATGCCGATGTCGGCGTCGAGGATCTCGCCGCTGCGCGGGTCGACGTGGCTCGGCCCGACGGCGCCGAATGACGGCGACGCGTTGGTCATCCAGCGGATCGAGGAGCGGCCGAAGTCGAGCGTGTCGAAGTCGGCGTTCTCGGGCTGGACCTCGACGCGCACCGCGTTCTTGAAGCCGATCTTCTCGAACGCCTTGTTCCACTCGAGAACGCCGGCGGTGATCGCGGGGCGGTACTTGTAGGGCACGGTGCGGTCGATCCAGAAGACGATCGGCTTGACCGGCTCGGAGAGCGCCGCGGCCGGGTCCTTCTTCTCGAGACGCCAGCGATTGACGAAGCGCTGGCGTGGCGTGCGCTGCAGGTCGTTGCTGAAGTCATACCGGCCGCTCTCGAAGTAGCCGATGCGCGGGTCGGCGCGCCGGCCGTGCATCGGCTCGGCAGGCAGCGGCGCCAGCGAGTAGGCGATGGTCAGGAACATGCTGCGCGGATCGGGCAGCGCCTTCGGCGCCGACGGCTGCGGCATGCCGGAGGGCATGCCGGGCTGCGGCACGGAGATCGACGCCGTCGCGTAGTGGCCGAGCACCTCGAGGACGAGGACATCGCCGGTCGCCCGCACCTGGGTGATCGCCGAGTTGCGCGGATCGAAGGCGTAGCCCTGGCGGTAGGCGCGCTGCAGGTCCATGCCGAAGCCGAGCAGGTCGGCGAGGAACAGTGCATTGGCCTCGACGAGCACCGACTTGCGCTCGGGCTCGGGCAGGCTGAGCACGGGCGCGCTCGCCAGGAGGCTGGGCGAATAGCCGGCTTCGATCGCGTGGGCTTCCGGCGTTCCCGGCTTGGCGACGTAGCCGACGTTGCGCCAGATGAGCTGCACCTGGTTGTGGATGCGGCGGAACTCGACGATCCCGCTGTCCTGCATCAGGCCGCCGTAGAAGCCCCGCTCGCCGATGCCGGTCTTCAGCTTCGGCGAGAGGAAGAACGGGCGGTTGAAATCCTCCGGCATGAGCTCGAGCCAGACCTTGTCGTCCTTCTGCCAGGTCGCGAGGATGCCATCGGCTCGCTGGGCCTCCTTGATCACGTCGGCGAAAGGCCGCAGCCCGCTCGGCGCGACGGCGACAGGCGGCGCTCCGGGAGGGCGCAGGCCCGACGCGGCGGCGCCAGGCGGCGCTCCGGGAGGGCGCAGGCCCGATGCGGCGCCGCCGGGGCCGAGCGCAGCCGTGGGTGCCGATGCGGAGAAGCCGGGACCGGCAACGCTCGCCGAGGAGCTGGCGGTCTGCAGGGTCGTGCAGCCGGTCAGCGCGGCGCCGGCCGTGGCGAGCGCGACGAGCGCGCCCGTCGGTGAGAAGCGGTGAATGGCCATGAGGACGATCCTCGGCGAGAAGGGCAGGAGGCGTTTTCGATGGTAAAGCGGGTGCGGAGTTCGCGAAACGGGCGGAATTCGCATTCGCGCCGTCGCTCGCGCCTGTCGCCTCAGTGCATCGGCCGGAAGCGCAGGCGCTTCGGCTTGGCGCCCTCCTCGCCCAGGCGCCTCTTCTTGTCGGCCTCGTACTCCTGGTAGTTGCCGTCGAAGAAGGTCCACTTCGAGTCGCCCTCGGCGGCGAGGATGTGCGTGGCGATCCGGTCGAGGAACCAGCGGTCGTGGCTGATCACCATGATCGAGCCGGCGAACTCGAGCAGCGCGTCCTCGAGCGCGCGCAGCGTCTCGACGTCGAGGTCGTTCGACGGCTCGTCGAGCATCAGCACGTTGCCGCCGGCGATCAGCGTCTTGGCCAGGTGGAGGCGCCCGCGCTCGCCGCCCGACAGGTTGCCGACGAGCTTCTGCTGGTCGTTGCCCTTGAAGTTGAAGCGGCCGAGGTAGGCGCGCGACGGCATCACGAACTTGCCGACGACGAGGTTGTCGAGGCCGCCCGAGACGTCCTGCCACACGGTCTTGTCGTTCTCGAGGTCCTCGCGGCTCTGCTCGACGAACGCCATCTTCACGGTCGGGCCGATCTTGACGGTGCCGCTGTCGGGCTTCTCCTTGCCCGAGATCATGCGGAACAGGGTCGACTTGCCGGCGCCGTTCGGGCCGATGATGCCGACGATCGCGCCGGCCGGCACCTTGAAGCTGAGATCGTCGATGAGGAGGCGGTCGCCGAAGTTCTTGCTGACGTTGACGAACTCGATCACCTCGTGGCCGAGCCGGTCGGCGACCGGGATGAAGATCTCGTTGGTCTCGTTCCGCTTCTGGTACTCGACGTCGGAGAGCTCCTCGAAGCGGGCCAGGCGCGCCTTGCTCTTGGCCTGGCGCCCCTTGGGGTTCTGGCGCACCCACTCGAGCTCCTTCTTCATCGCCTTGGTGCGCGCGTCCTCGGTCTTCTGCTCCTGCTCCAGGCGAGCTTCCTTCTGCTCGAGCCAGGTCGAGTAGTTGCCCTTGTACGGAATCCCCGAGCCGCGGTCGAGCTCGAGGATCCACTCGGCGGCGTTGTCGAGGAAGTAGCGATCGTGGGTGATCGCGACGACGGTGCCGGGGAAGCGCTGCAGGAACTGCTCGAGCCAGTCGACGCTCTCCGCGTCGAGGTGGTTGGTCGGCTCGTCGAGGAGCAGCATGTCGGGCTTGGAGAGCAGCATCCGGCACAGCGCGACGCGGCGCTTCTCGCCGCCCGAGAGCTTGCCGACGACGGCGTCCCACGGCGCCAGCCGCAGCGCGTCGGCGGCGATCTCGAGCTGCAGGTCGGTGTTCTCGCCGCCGGCGGCGGCGATCTGCGCCTCGAGCTCGGCCTGCTCGGCGGCGAGCGCGTCGAAGTCGGCGTCCGGCTCGCCGTAGGCAGCGTAGACCTCGTCGAGGCGCTTCTTCGCGGCGAGCGAGCCGCCGATGCCCTCCTCGACCGCCTGGCGTACCGTCTGGTCCGGGTTCATCACCGGCTCCTGCGGCAGGTAGCCGATCTTCAGGCCCGGCATCGGCGTCGCCTCGCCCTCGATGTCGTGGTCGATGCCGGCCATGATCTTGAGCAGGGTCGACTTGCCCGAGCCGTTGAGGCCCAGCACGCCGATCTTGGCGCCCGGGAAGAACGAGAGAGAGATGTTCTTGAGGATCTGACGCTTGGGCGGAACGATCTTGCCCACGCGGTTCATCGTGAAGACGTACTGAGCCATTGACTTGCCTGGAAAGGGGGGAGCCGCGGAACGCTCGCGCGGGACTCCTGTATTGTCGCCGCTCGCGCGACGGCGTCCCTCATCGAGCGGAAGAGCCATTGCGCGGGCACGGGCTCGCGGCATACCATTCCCGCGAAGTCAAACAACGAGGGGAGCGCGATGGGATCGCTGGTTGCGCTGGTCAACGTCTACAAGTCCCAGTCGGCGCTCAACGTCCGCTTCGCGGCCGGCGACCCGATCGTAGAGATGGCGGCGCTGCACCAGGAGTTCGACATTTTCTCCGGCAAGCACGACCTGCGCGCGGCGGCAGCGCTGCTGGGGCTCGCCCCCGACACGGAGCCCGAGCGGGGCGAATGGCTCGACTACCTCGACCACCTGAAGAGCCTGTCGTCGAACGAGGAAGGCCAGAACGGGCACGATCGGATCCGTTCGGCGCTCGCCGCGAACCTGGCGCGGTCCGACCCGATGCCGGTGTACTTCCGCTACCACGACGGCACCCAGGATGCACGGGTGCTGGTCACGACGGGCACGCCGCTGATCTTCCTGGAGTCTGCGCACCTGATCGTCTCGGTGCCGACCCTGGTCGCGCGCGATGCCATGCGCGCCGCGGTCGCCCGCGCAGGCGCCTGGTCGTCGCGCAAGCCGGGCAAGACCGCGGCCAGGACGGCCGCCAAGCCGCCGGCGAAGACGCCGGCCGCAAAGTCCGCGAAGAAGTCGCCACCGAAGTCGGGTCGCAAGTAGCCCGTCGCGCCGGTGAGCGAGGCGTCGCTCGCGCGCATCCACGCGAGCGTGGAGGCCTACTATTCGGCGACGGTCGAGGCGTTCGGCGCCACGCCCCGGGGCGTCGACTGGACGTGCGCAGCGACCCAGCAGCTGCGCTTCGTCCAGCTCCTGCGCCATTGCGACAAGACCTCTCCCGCCTCGATCAACGATCTCGGCTGCGGCTATGGGGCGCTGCTCGCGTTCTGCCGGGAGCGCTGGCCCGCGTGGCCCGTGGACTACCTCGGGATCGACCTGTCCGACGCGATGATCCGCGCGGCGCGATCGCGCTGGCCCGAGCAGGCGGGCGTCCGCTTCGTGCACGGCACGGGCTGCCCGCGCGTCGCCGACCACTCGATCGCCAGCGGCATCTTCAACGTCTGCGGGGCGATCGAGCGGGCCGACTGGGAGGACTTCATCCGAGCGACGCTGCGCGAACTGAAGGCGTCGAGCCGGCGCGGGTTCGCGGTGAACCTCATGGCCGAGCTCGCGCCCGGCGCGACCGGTCCGCGCGAGCTCTACCGGACGTCGCCGACCCCGTGGGTCGCGTTCTGCGAAGACCAGCTCGGCCTGCGCGCCGTCGTCCTCCGCGACTACGGCCTGCGCGAGTTCACGCTATGGGTGGCGTGCGACAACGCCGAGGCGCGCCCGTTCGAGCAGGGCGGCGAGCGGCGCCGATCCGGTCTCCTCGACTAGCGCCTGTGCGGCGGCGAGCGCCGCGCGGCATCGGTCTTGCGCACCCTCTCCGCCCCGGCGCGCCACCGCGCTGGCGAGCACGATCGACGCGTGGCACTCCGCGAGGCGCGAGCGACGCCGCTTCGCCAGGGTCGCGGCACGCGTCGCCGCGGCGATCGCCTCGTCGTCGCGGCCGGCGCGCCAGTGGGCATCGGCGATCTCGGCGAAGGCCGTCGCCTCGTTCTCGCGTGCCGCGCTTGCGCGACGCGCGAGCTTGACCCCCGTGGCCAGTTCTGCGATGGCGCCATCGAAGTCACCGGCCAGCATGCGCGCCAGCCCGGCACAGCGATGCGCATGGACCTGGATGTAGGCGATGCCGCTCGCCGCCGCGATCGACGCCACGCGTCCCGCATGCTCGCGGGCGAGCGCGGCGTCGTCCTCGAACCAGGCGAGCCGGACGTAGGCGAGGTGGGCGATGTACCGGACGACCGGCTCGAGGCTGCCGAGCGCGATCACGCGGTCGAGCCAGCGCCGCGCGCGATCGAAGCACCCGAGCTCGACCAGGATCGTGGCGCGCAGGGCCATGATCCACGGCCGGGGCCGAAAGCCCATCATCTGGATCTCGAAGCTGCCGATGCGCGACGACTTGCGCAGTGCCTCGGTGTTGGTGGCGAGCGCGAGGCGGAGGCGGCCGGCGAATCGATAGGCCTGGGCGAGCTGCGCCTTCAGCATCGCGGTGCGCCCGGCTTCGGGCGAGTCGGCGATGAGCGCGAGCGCCTCCAGGACCAGGGCGACGTAAGCGTCGGCCGATCCGAGCGCGGCGACGAAACGTCCGTAGCCCGCGATGAGCAGCGTCTGCGTCATCCGGTCGCCGAGCGCGCGGGCGTAGTGCTGGGCCTCGAGCGAATACCGCTTTGCCTCGGCGAGCGACATGCCGACCCGCCAGCCGTAGTTCACCACCTGCCCGTTGACCAGGATCCGGAGGCTGTCGTTCGACACCGAGCGGCCGGCATCGCGCACCAGCTCGCAGGCATGCTTCCAGTAGCGAAGCGCCTGCGCCGAATCGGTCTTGCCGATCCAGAGGGCGGCGCGCACGAGGTACTGGGCGGCGGCGAGCGGCTGGCCGGCGGCCTCGTAGTGGTGGGCGAGCAGGCCGGCGAATTCGTCGGCACGGCCGCCGTAGAAGGTCTCGAGCGCCTTGGCCACCTCCGCATGGATCGCGCTGCGCCGCGCCTTGAGCTGGACCGAATACGCCACCTCCTGGATCAGGGGATGGCGAAAGGCGAACACCGGCTCGCGCCGCGAGACCGGCTCGACCAGACCGGCCGCGCACAGGTTGGCCATCGACGTCTCGAGCTCGGCCATCGTGCGGCCGGTGATCGGCTGCAGCAGGGCGAGATGGAAGTCGAGGCCGACGACCGAGGCGACCTGCAGGATCGGCTTGTCGCCCACCGCCGGGCCGTCGATGCGCGCACCGAGGACCGACTGGATCGTCGCCGGCAGCTCCGGCCCCGTGCCCTCGGGACCGAGGCGCAGGTCGCCCGGCTCGCCGACGAGGACGCCGCGCTCGCGCAGCGAGCGGACGAGCGCGTCGACGAACAGCGGGTTGCCGCCGCTGCGCGCGGCCACGCGCTCGCGCATCTCCTTCAGGCGAGCGTCGCCGCCGATCATCTGCAGCACGATGGCTCGCGTCGCCTGCTCGCCGAGCTCGGCGAGGGGCAGCAGGGTGCAGCTGCGGCCGCGCATCCACGACGCGTCGTACGACGGCCGGAAATTGAGCAGCACGAAGGTGTGGGTGCCGGGCGCCGAGAAGACGAGGCGCCGCACGAAGCGCTCGCTGGCGGCGTCGAGCCAGTGCAGGTCTTCGACCACGATGACGACCGGCTTGGCGGCGGGCAGCCGGACGAGGTCGCCGACGAGGCCGAGCAGCTGGTTTTGCCGCATCTCGGGATCGATCGCGCCGGCGGCACCGTCGCCGATGCCGAGGAAATCGGCAAGGAGATCCGCGTGCGCCTGCAGCTGCGGCGCGAACGAACGCAGCGCCCGGCGAAGGCGACGACGCGCCTGCTCGGGCGGAGTGTGCGCCGACAGGTGGAGCCAGTGGCGAAGGAGCTCGAGCACCGGCTGATACGGCGTCGCGTGTCCGTAGGCCAGGGCCCGCATCGTCAGCACGCGGATGCGCGCGGCGCGGCAGCGAAGCGAGAACTCGCGGCACAGGCGACTCTTGCCGACGCCCGGCGATGCCGTGATCCCGACGACGCGCGCCTTGCCCTCGCGCGCGTTCTCGAGCGCCCTCTCGAACACCGCCATCTCGCGCGAGCGACCGACGAAGCGGATCGCCTGCGCCGGCGGCGCGGCGCTCGAGCGCGTGTCGGCGGCCAGCAGCTCGTAGACCTCGACGGGATCGTCGAAGCCCTTGACCGATCGGGCACCGACCAGGCGCACGTCGACGTGCCCGCGCACGAGCTCGAACGTCGACGCGCTGACGTAGGTGCTGGCCGCCGGCGCCAGCTGCTCGATGCGGCTGGCGAGGTGCAGCGTCGCGCCGAATGCGCCGTCGCCGAGCGCCGCGCTGCCCAGCTGCGACGCGACCAGATCGCCGGAGTGCAGGCCGATGCGCACGACCGGCCGCGTCGGCAGGCGCGCCATCGCGGCGTGCGTCGCCTGCGCGGCACGACAGGCCAGGAGCGCGTGGCCCTCGAGCGCGCGCGGCGCGCCGAACAGCGCGAGGATGCCGTCGCCGGTGACGCGGATCACCGTCCCCTCGAACTCCTCGGCAGCGCGGCGCATCGCGTCGAGCATCGGCCGCAGCATCACCATCGCCTCTTCCGGATCGAGGTCGGCGACGGCGCCTGTCGAGCCGACGGCATCGATGAACATCACGGTCGCGTGCTTGCGCTCGCTGTCGCCGATGCCTCGCGGCGGTGAGGCGGCGCCCGCGGCGACGAGGTACGTGCCGCACGATCCGCAGAAGAGCGCGTCGAGCCGGCTGGGTGTCGCGCACGACGGGCAACGCACGATGAGCGGCTGCCCGCAATGCAGGCACGCATCCTCGCCCGGCGAGGCCTCGGTATCGCAGTTCGTACAGCGCATCGGGACGGGCTCGGCGCGCGAGCGATGACGGCGGTGCATTGTCACCGTCCTCATCGGATCGCGCCAGCGTCGAGCCGACCGCGTGCCCGGTGGTGAGCGGGTCGAGCCTGCGCGAGTTCGGCGAGCCCCCGTCGCGCGCCGCGACCGTGTGCGCTGGCCGCTCGCGTCGCGCGGCCGCTGCGGCTGCGACCCGCTAGACGGGAAATCCGGCGAGCTCGAGGCTCGCGCGGTGGTGCTCGCGATGCTCCGGGTCGCGGTAGTGCAGCGTCGCCAGGCACTCGGCGATCGTGAACGACGGCGCCAGCGCGAGCGTCGCGAGACGC
>DATIDZ010000269.1:0-8375 GCA_035456045.1 Caldimonas sp. | reverse complement strand
GTGCGGCACGTAGGCGGTGAGCGAGACGTTGCCCCAGGCGATCTTCTTGTCGGTGCCGGCGACCTTGAACTCGCCGTTCTCGAACTCGATGTCGGTGTCCGCCGCCTCGAGCAGGTGCGCCGCGATCTTCTTGCCCTTGGCAATCACCTTGTCGACCGCCTTGACGATCGCCGTGCCGCCGACCGCGAGCGAGCGGCTGCCGTAGGTGCCCATGCCGAACGGCACCCTGCCCGTGTCGCCGTGGACGATCTCGACGTTGCCGACCGGGATGCCGAGGCGCGCCGCGACGACCTGCGCGAACGTCGTCTCGTGGCCCTGGCCGTGGCTGTGCGAGCCCGTGAAGACGGTGACCGTTCCGGTCGGATGGACGCGCACCTCGCCGGCCTCGAACAGGCCGGCGCGCGCGCCGAGCGCACCGGCGATGTTCGACGGCGCGATGCCGCACGCCTCGATGTAGCAGGCGTAGCCCAGGCCGCGCTTGCGGCCCTTCGCCGCCGAGGCGGCCTTGCGTGCGGGGAAGCCCGCGACGTCGGCGATCTGCATCGCCTTGTCGAGGTGGGCCGCGTAGCCGCCGACGTCGTAGGTGAGGCCGACCGGCGTGGCGTACGGGAAGGTCGTGATGAAGTTCTTGCGCCGGATCTCGGACGGGTTCATCTTCATGTCGCGCGCCGCCTGCTCGACGATACGCTCGACCACGTACGTCGCCTCCGGCCGCCCGGCGCCGCGATAGGCGTCGACCGGCGCGGTGTTGGTGAAGACGGCCTTCACCTCGGCGTAGATCGCCGGCGTCTTGTACTGGCCGGCGAGGAGCGTCGCGTAGAGGATCGTCGGCACCGCCGACGCGAACGTCGACAGGTACGCGCCCATGTTGGCGATCGTCTTGACGCGCAGCGCGAGGAAGTTGCCGTCCTTGTCCATCGCCATCTCGGCGGTCGTGACGTGGTCGCGGCCGTGCGCGTCGGTGAGGAACGATTCGCTCCGCTCGGCCGTCCACTTGATCGGCCGGCCGACGCGCTTGCTCGCCCAGACGAGCGCGACGTCTTCCGGGTACAGGAAGATCTTCGAGCCGAAGCCGCCGCCGACGTCGGGCGCGATCACGCGCACCTTCGATTCCGGCAGGCCGAGAACGAATGCGCACATGAGCAGCCGCTCGACGTGCGGATTCTGGTTGGCCACGTAGAGCGTGTAGCTTTCGTCGCTGCGGTTGTAGCTCGCGTTCGCGGCGCGCGGCTCGATCGCGTTCGGGATCAGCCGATTGTTGACGAACGAGAGCTTGGTGACGTGCGCCGCCTTCGCGAACGCCGCCTCGACCGCCGCCTTGTCGCCGTGGCCCCAGTCGTAGCAGGTGTTGTCGGGAACGTCGTCGTGCACCGCCGCGCCGATCGAGTCGGCGGCGCTCAGGTCGATCACCGCCGGCAGCTCCTCGTAGTCGACGACGACGAGCTCGGCCGCGTCCTTCGCCTGCAGCAGCGTCTCGGCGACGATCAGCGCGACTTGGTCGCCGACGTGGCGGACCTTGCCTTGCGCGAGCACCGGATGCGCCGGCTCCTTCATCGGCGTGCCGTCCTTGCTGTGGATCAGCCAGCCGCACGGCAGTCCGCCCACCTTGGCGTCGGCGAGGTCGGCGCCGGTGATGATGTCGACCACGCCGGGCGCGGCCTTGGCCGCGGCAAGATCGATCGAGCGGATGCGCGCGTGCGCGTGCGGGCTGCGCAGGAAGACGCCGAACGTCTGCCCCTGCAGGACGACGTCGTCGGTGTAGTTGGCCGCGCCGGTGATGAAGCGGCGGTCCTCGCGCCGGCGCACGCTCTGGCCGATCGCGCTCTTGCTCGGATCGAAGGCTTCGTTCATGTTGCCCATGCTCTGCTCCCTTCAGACCGCGGTCGGGGTCTTGCCCGACTGGCAGAACTGGATCGACTTGACGATGTTGTGGTAGCCGGTGCAGCGGCAGATGTTGCCGTCGAGGCCCTCGCGGATCTCTTCCTCGGTCGCCTTCGGGTTGTCGGCGAGGAGTTGCACCGCCGACATCACCATGCCCGGCGTGCAGAAGCCGCACTGCAGGCCGTGGCACTCGCGGAACGCCGCCTGCATCGGATGCAGCTCGCCGTCCTTGGCCAGTCCCTCGATCGTCGTGACCTGGCTCCCCTGCACCTGCGCGGCGAGGATCGAGCACGACTTGATGGCGCGACCGTTCATGTGGACGGTGCAGGCGCCGCACTGCGCGGTGTCGCAGCCGACGTGGGTGCCGGTCAGCTGCAGGCTCTCGCGCAGGAACTGCACGAGCGTCGTGCGCGCGTCGACCGTCCGGGTGACGGACTTGCCGTTGACGGTGAGGGAAATGGGAATGTCCACGCCGGTCTCCTGAGGGGGATGTTCGCGAGGCGGTCGCCAGGGATGTGGCGCCGCCGCAAGGGCTTGTGCGGACCATTGTTCGAGGGGCACCCGGCCTCGCAAGGATCGGTTTCCCTAATGCGGCGCCGGCCGCCTTCGAGCGGGCCGGCTGCTACACGGCGCAGCTGCGGAAGCCGAAGAAGCCGTCGTCGCGCTCGGCCGGCGCGAAGCCGCGCAGGCGGGCGCTGTGCAGGCCGGGCCGCGTCGCGAACGAGGCACCGCGCAGCACCTTCTGCGAGCCGAACGCGGGCAGCGAGTAGTCGCGCCACGGACCGGCGACGAACCCGGGATACGGGCGAAACGTCGTCGCCGTCCACTCGTGCACCTCGCCCCAGCGCAAACCCCTCGTGGCGCCCTGGTGCGCGGCCGCTTCCCATTCGACTTCGCTCGGCAGGCGCCGGCCGGCCCAGCGACACCAGGCGTCGGCCTCGTGCCAGCTGACGTGGACGGCGGGATGCGAGGCGGCGACGCGGGCGAGGACGCCGAAGCGCCGCTGCAGGACGCCGTGGCGCATCTGGTCGACGTGCCGCGGCGTGCGCCGGCCTTCGCGCTGGAGCCAGTCCCAGCCCGGCGGGCTCCAGTGGGCGCGCTCGTCGTAGCCGCCGTCCTCGACGAACTCGCCGTATTGCGCCCAGGTCACGGCCTGCGCGTCGATCTCGAACTCGGGCACGTCGACGGGATGCGCCTCGACCTCGTTGTCGAAGCGAAAGCCGGCGCCGCTCGAGCCGAGCAGCCAGCGCGTCGCGGGAAAGTACAGCGGCGGTCGCGGCGGTCGCGTCGCGACGCGCGCGACCAGCCCGGCCTTGTCCTCGATGCCGAGCGACTGTGCGAGCACCGCGAACGCCTCGCCGTGCATCTCTTCGTGAAAGAGCGCCAGGCGATGGAAGTAGAGCGAGGCGTCGTCCTCGGTCGCGATGCCGGCGAGCAGCTCGAGCGTCGTCTCGAGCGTGTCGACGAGGTAGGCGCGCGTCGCCGACAGGTCGGGCAGCGAGCTCGCGGCGAGCTCGCGACGGCGCCCCCGGCTCATCGTCGCGGGGTCGTACCAGGCGTCGGCCTCCGGCAGGATCGACGCGAGGCGCGGGTGCGTCGGGTCGGCGCGCTCCCCGCGTGCGCGCTGCACGTTGCGGGCGATCCAGTATTCCTGGAACCAGCCGATGTGGCCGAGCGTCCAGAGCACCGGGTCGAGCTCGGCCGCGAGCGCTGCGGGCAGCTCGGCGGGCAGCGCGAGCGCCGCGCCGTCGGCCGCGGCCTCGAGCGCGCTGGCCCAGCGCAACGTGTGGTTGCGCGCGTCGATGAGGGCGAGCGAGAGCAGCTCCTTGCCCGCCGAGCGCAGGCTGGCGCTGTCGAGACCGGAGGCGTCGAACTCGATCACGGCGGCGCGGAAGCCGCAGCGCCGGCGCGGCAGTTGAGCGGCAGGAAGCGCGCGGGCACGGTCGTCTTGTTCAACCCTTTGACGACCATCTTGTTCGGCGGCTCCGCATTGCCGCACACCCACGACACCGGAACGATGCGCGCGTCCTCGATGACGCCCGGGCGCAAGCTCAGCACCTTGCCCTGGATGGCGACGTTCGCGCGGTTGCCGAAAGTGACCTGGATCGCGCCCGACTCGACCGCGACGGCGCTGATGTACTCGTTGACGATCTTGTCGGCGACCGGCAGGCCGGCGGCGGCGTTGTCGACCGGCAGCTTGCCCGTGGCGGACCACGCGTCGGCGACCTTCGGCTTGACGATGTCGGCGAGCTTGACCGCCTCGACGATGCGATCGCGGATGAGCTTGTCGGGCACGCCGGGCAGCGCGATCAGCGCCAGCACGACGATGATGCCGAGCACGACCATCATCTCCAGCAGCGAGAAGCCGCGCGCGCCGGATCGAGGCGCCGTTCGGCGCTGACGGGTGCGGCGGAGCGATGAGGAGCGCATGCGAGGGCGGCGGAAGAGCGCCCGGCGACGCGCGGGCGGCATCGATTCTCGACGCGATTGTCCGGGCGGCGGCGGTGCGCCGGAAACCGCCCGTCCCGGCCTGATGACCGCACGGGGCGCCGCACGTCGGCCACGAGAACTTGGGCGGCGCCGGTGCGCGGTTCCGTCCTACGCCCGGCGACGAGGGCCCGGACGTAAGGTGGCCGTTCGCGGGCGCTCCGGCCTCGACGGCGCCGCCCGCTCCCATCGGAGACATCACATGAAACTCAATCTTGCATCTCTTGCCGGTCTCGTCGTCGTCGGCGTCGCGGCCGGCTATTCGGCAGCGCCGGCGCACGCTGCCGACGCCGCGTCGACGGAAGCCAAGGCGACGTATGCCAAGGAGCGCGCCGACTGCGAGGCCGGCCGCACCGCCGAGGACCGCGCGACCTGCCTCAAGGAAGCCGGCGCGGCGCAGCAGGAGCGCAAGCGCAACCAGCTCGACAACGCCGGCTCGGCGCGCCAGAACGCGATCGAGCGCTGCAACCTGGTCGCGCCCAAGGACAAGGCCGACTGCCTCGCGCGCATCGAAGGACCGAGCAAGCCGAACCAGACGACGACGACCTCGGGCAGCGTTGCCGGCGGCGGCGTCCTCCGGGAAACGATCACCACGACGACCGGCCAGCCGACGGTCGTCATCGTGCCCGGCGCGCCGGCGGCGAGCGCGCCGCGCTGATCGACGCACGTCCCTGACGGCGCAGCCCCTGACGGCGCGCGGGCCGCCGCGCCCGCGCGGCGCGCGACGGTGGCCGCCGCTGTATCCTCGCCTCCCCGTCGCGCCGTGGCAGCCCTTCACATCATCGACATCGAGTCGGCCATCAACTGGTGGCGCGACCGCTCGCCCTCGCCCGACGGCATCACCGCCTGCCCCGAGGTCCTCGCCCTCGCCGAGGTCTACGCCCTGATGGTGTACTACCACGAGAGCGAATGCGACGAGGCCTCGATGGCCGCGGCGGCGCGCGATGCGTGGCTCGCCTGGTACGCGTCGACGCCCGACGCGCCCTGCATCGCGATCTGCTCGACGAGCCAGGGCGACGCCGTCTGCAAGGGCTGCGGCCGCACCTTCCTCGAGGTGCAGCGGTGGACCGAGATGTCGCCGTTCGAGAAGCGCGCGACCTGGCGCCGCATCAGCCATGAAGGCACGGCCTGGCGCTTCAACCGCTACGCCGAGCGTGCCCGCGACGGCGCGGCGTCGGAACCCGCAGCCGCTCCCCAAAACGCCCCCGTCCGCGCCGCCGCATGACGCGGCTCGGCCTGCGCCGGGGCGCGCGGCGCATCGCGCCCCTGGCCTGGCCGGTGTTCGTCGGCCAGGTCGCGGTGATTGCCTTCAGCACCGTCGACACCGTGATGGTCGCGCGCACGTCGGCGACCGACCTGGCGGCGCTGGCGATCGGCGCCTCGGTCTACATCTCGATCTTCGTCGGCTTCATGGGCACGGTGCTCGCGGTCGGGCCGATCGCCGGCCAGCTCTACGGCGCCGGCAAGCTGAAGGAGAGCGGGCACGAGGCACAGCAGGCGATGTGGCTCGGACTCGCGCTCGCCGTGCCGGGTTGCCTCCTCCTGCTCGCGCCCGATCCCTTTCTCGCCCTCGCCCGCAGCGAGCCCGCGGTCGCGGTCCGCGTCCGCCAATACCTCGACGGGCTCGCGTTCGCCTTGCCGCCGGCGCTCGTCTTCACGGCGTTCCGCGGCTTCAACGTCGCCGTGTCGCGGCCCAAGGCGGTGATGGCGCTGCAGCTCGGCGGCCTCGCCTTCAAGGTGCCGGTCAACGCGCTCCTCGTCTTCGGCGTCGATGCGGCGACGCCGCTCGGTGCGCTGCACCTGCCGGCGCTCGGCGTCGCGGGCTGCGGCATCGCGACGGCCGTCGTCATGTGGTGCCAGCTGGCGTGCGCGCTCCTGCTCGTGCGCGGCGATCGCTTCTATCGCCGCTTCGGCCTCGGCCGCGGCATGACGATCGCCGCGCCCAGCGCGGCGAGCCTGAAGGCGATGCTTCGCCTCGGCGTGCCGATGGGACTCGCCGTGCTGGTCGAGGTGACCGGCTTCACGTTCATGGCGTTCTTCGTCTCGCGCATCGGCGCGACCGCCGTCGCCGGCCACCAGGTGGCGGTCAACATGGTCTCGATCATGTTCATGATGCCGCTGGCGATCGCCAACGCGACGAGCACGCTGGTCGCGCAGCAGGTCGGTGCCGGCGATCGCGACGATGCCGGCAGGATCGCGCGGGCCGGCCTCGAGATCGGCGTCGGCGTCGCGGCCGTCGCGGGCAGCGCGATGTACGTCCTGCGCGAGGAGGTGGTGGGGCTCTACACCGCCAACCCGGTGATCGTCGCCGCGACGCTGCCGCTGCTCGCGTGGGTCGCGGTCTTCCACATCGCCGACGCCGCGCAGACGGTCGCCGCCTTCGTCCTGCGCGCCTATCGGATCGCGACCGTGCCGTTGCTGATCTACGTCGTCGCGCTGTGGGGGATGGGGCTCGGCGGCGGCTTTTTCGCAGCGTTCGATCCGGCCGGCGTCACGCCGGCCTGGATGCACAGCGCGCGCGGCTTCTGGTCGATGTCGACCTTCGGCCTCGTCGTCGCGGCCCTCAGCCTGACGACGCTGCTGGCCTGGCGGCTCCGGCTCGATGCCGCAGAGGCGGCCCCGACGGGGCCGGCGCCTCGCTCGCTAAGGGAGGGGATGGAAAGGGACCGATCCTGAGGGGGTCGAGGTGTCGGCCGCTAGGCTGCCGGAACCTCGATGACGAACCGGCTGCCGCCGCCCGTTCGCCCTTCGCAGCGGACGCTTCCGCCGTGGCGAACGGCGATCTGCTTGACGAGGGCCAGGCCGAGGCCGACGCCGCCGACCTGCTCGGCATGGCCGGGCAGGCGAAAGAACGGCTCGAAGATGCGCTCGCGCATCGCCTCGGGAACGCCGGGGCCGCGATCGCAGACCTCGACGAAGGCGAAGTCGCTGCCGCGCACGTTGACGTGGCCGATGCCGATCTCGACCTCGCCGCCGCCGTAGCGCTGCGCGTTCTCGAGAAGGTTGCGGACGGCGCGGCGCAGCAGGCGCTCGTCGCCGGTGACATGAACGCTGCGCGAGCTCTCGACGTGCGCGCCGACGCGCGCGCCCTCCTCGGCCGCGATGCCGAGCAGGTCGACCTTGTCGCGGTGCAGCGGGTTCTCGGCAACGTCGAGCCGGCTCGCGAGCAGCACCTCCTCGACGAGGCCGTCGAGCTCGGCGACGTTCTTGTCGATCTCGCGCTTGAGCGTGTCGCGCTCGGCGGGCGTCGCCTCGGCGAGCATCGACACCGCCATCTTCATGCGCGCCAAGGGCGAGCGCAGCTCATGGCTGGCGTTGGCGAGAAGCGACCGATGCGACTGGACGAGCGCCTCGACGCGCGCCGCGGCGACGTTGAAGCTCGCCGCGACGGCAGCGACTTCGTCGGCGCCCGAGATCGCGACGCGATGGTCGAGCGCGCCGGCGCCGAACTGCTCGACGCCGCGCTTGAGCGCCTCGAGGCGGCGCGTCAGGCGGCGCACGACCGGATAGGCGCCGGCGGCGATCGCGAGGAAGAGGACGACGAGGATGATCGCCAGGCTCGCGCCCCGCGGCAGCCCGGGAAACAGCAGCGGCCATTGCGGGGCCGGCCGCCAGCCGCCGCGCTCGTCGCCGCCGGGGCCGCGGCCCTCACCTCCGGGCCCGCGGCCATCGCCCGCGAAGCCTCGCCCCTCGGCGCCCGGGCCGCGCCCGTCGCCGCCGGGCCCGCGCGCCTCGCCGCCGGCGCCGCCGCGCCGTCCGCCGCCCTGGCGCATGCCGGGGCGCATCGTCCACAGCGTGCGGCCGTCGTCGAGCTTGAACGAGAACGGCCGGACGCCGTCGAGCATGCGCCGCTCGAAAGAGTCGGAGGCGCCGATGCGCTGGCCCCTCGGATCGTCGAGCGCGAGCGGCACGCGCAGGCGCTGCGACCAGTCGCGCAGCGCGGCGAGCTGCACCTCGGCGGGCGACTCGACCGGGGGCAGCGAATTGCCGAGCAGCTCCGCCCACGC
>DATIDZ010000268.1:0-7894 GCA_035456045.1 Caldimonas sp. | reverse complement strand
CGGCTCCGCTCCTCCTCGTCGTCGAGGACATCCATTGGGCCGACGCCTGGACGCTCGAGCGCCTGGCCGCGCTCGCCGTGCTCGCCGCTCGGCAGCCGCTGCTCCTGGTGATGACGACGCGCTTCGCCGGCGATCCGAGCGCGGGTGCGTGGCGCACGGCGCTGCACGGCGCGCCGCTGACCGGCATCGACCTCGGTCCGCTGACGATCGAGGATTCGCATCGGCTGGCCGCGCTCTCCTCGACCATGCCCGCGACGCTGGTCGCGAGCTGCGTCGAGCGCGCCGAAGGCAACCCGCTGTTCCTCATCCAGCTGCTCCTCGACGCCGGCGCCGCCGCGCAGACCAGCCTGCCGGGCTCGATCCAGGCGCTGGTGCACACCCGCATGGACCGCCTCGCTGGCGAAGACAAGGCGGCCTTGCAGGCGGCTTCGGTGCTCGGCCAGCGATTCGCGATCGAGGCCCTGCGTCACCTGCTCGACCATGCCGGCTACGAGCCGCGCCTCCTGGTCGAGAACTTCCTCGTCCGCGCCGACGGCGGCGAGTTCATGTTCTGCCATGCGCTGATCCGTGACGGCGCGTATGCGTCGCTGCTCCACAAGCGACGCCGGGCGCTGCATGCCCGCGCCGCCGAGTGGTTCGCGAGCCGCGACGGCGTGCTCGCCGCCGAGCATTTCGATCGCGCGGACGATCCTCGCGCCGCAGGCGCCTACCTCGCCGCCAGCGTCACGATCGCCGAGCAGTTTCGACACGCCGCGGCGCTCGCGCTCGTCGAGCGTGGCCTCGCACTCGCCGTCGCGCAGGAAACGCGATTCGCGCTGCTGATGGCGCGCTGTCGGCTGCTGGTCGAGCTCGGCCGGGCGGGCGATGCGATCGAGGCGGCGCGCGCCGCGCTCGAGGCCTCCGCCGATGCCGGCGAACGCGCCCGCGCGCTGATCGCCATGGCGGCAGGCATGCGCCTCAACGACCGCATCGCCGACGGCCTCGCCGCGCTCGACGAGGCCGAGCCGCTGGCCCGCGAGGCGGCCCTCGCGCTCGACCTGTCGCGCCTGCATCACCTGCGCGGCAATCTCCTCTTTCCCCTCGGCCGCGACGCCGACTGCGTGCGCGAGCACGAGCTCGCGCGCCGCTTCGCGCGCGACGCCGGATCGCTCGAGGCCGAGGCCGCGGCGATGGGCGGCCTCGGCGACGGCTACTACCTGCAAGGGCGCATGCGCTCGGCCAACCTTCAGTTCCGCGCCTGCGTGGAGATGGCGCGTGCGCACGGCTTCGGTCGTCTCGAGGTCGCGAACCTGTCCATGATCGGGTGGACGGGCCTGCACCTGGCCGAGCTCTCGGCGGCCGCGGCAGCGGGACAGGAGGCGATCGCCCTCGCGCTGCGCGCATCGCAGCCGCGCGCCGAGATGATGGCCCACTCGCTCGTCGCCTCGGTCGAAGGCCTCTACCGGGCCCGGCGCGAAGAGGCGGAGCGGCAGTCGGCAGCAGCGCTGACGCTCGCCCGAACGCTCGGCGCGAAGCGGTTCGAGGCGCAGCTGCTGGGCGTGCTCGCCATGCTCGAGCTGCGCGACGGCGAGCGCGAGCGCGGGCGCCGGCTCGTCGATGAAGGTCTCGCGCTCTGCCGCATTCACGGCATGGGCCACATCGGGCCCTGGCTTCACGGCGTCCGCGCCCTGGCCGAAGACGACCCCGAGGCCCGCTCGCGCTGGCTCGAGGAGGGCGAGCGCCAGCTCGCCCTCGGCTGCGTCAGTCACAACCACATCGACCTGCGCGCGTTCGCGATCGACACCCTGCTCGCGATCGGGGACCTCGACGGCGTCGAGCGCAATTGCGTCCGCATCGAAAGCTACACCGCGCAGGAGCCCCTGGCGATGTGCGACTGGATCGTTGCTCGAGGCCGTGCCTTGGCGCGTGTCGCCCAGGGCGAGCGCGGCGAAGCGCTCGCGACCGCCCTCCGGGAAATTCGCGACAAGGGTGCGCGAGCCGAGGTCTTCGCCCTCCTGCCGGCCCTCGACGCGGCGATCGCGCAAGTCGGCCCGGCGTCGACGCGCTGAGCGACGATGTCGGCGCCGCCGGAACGCGTCCCGGACGCGCCGTCCCGCATCGTCCTCGACACCAACGTGGTGCTCGACTGGCTGTACTTCCGCGACCCGCGGTGCGCCGCGCTCGAAGAGGCGATCGCAGCGCGCCGGGTTCAGTGGATCGCGAGCGCGCCGATGCGCGACGAGATCGAGCACGTCCTCGGGCGCGGCGCCCTGAGCCTGCGCTGGCCGGACGGCGCGGAGTCGGTGCGTGAGGGCTGGCAGCGCTGGGCGACGATGGTCGAGGAGTGTCCCGCCGTGACGCCCCTCGGCATGCGCTGCACGGACGCCGACGACCAGAAGTTCATCGACCTCGCGCTCGCCTCGCGCGCGGCCGCCCTGCTGAGCGCCGACCGCGCCGTGCTGCGCCTGGCGCGCCGAGCGTCGGCGTTCCGGCTCGTCATCACCACGGTCGCGCGGTGGCAGGTCGACGCACTGCCCTGACCGACGCGGCGCCGAGACCGCCGCGCAAGGCCTTCGCGGTGCGCCGAGGGCAGAGCAGCGGGGATCGACGCCGCTGCCGCGGCATCGACGCGAACGCGCCGCGGGCCTGCCGCTTGCTCGCCCACGCTCGCACGGCGAGGTGACAATTCGCGATCAATGACCCCGCGCATCACGTTAGCCCTCCTGGCCTACAACCAAGAACGATTCATCGAACACGCCGTGAGAAGCGCGCTCGCGCAGGAGTGCGAGCCGATCGAGATCCTGATCTCCGACGACTGCTCGCGCGACGGCACCCACGACCGAATCCGCCAACTCGCAGACCGATACGACGGCCCGCATCGCGTCGTTGTCCGGCGCAACGCGCGGAACCTGGGCATCGGGCGCCACTTCAACACGCTGATGGAATCGGCGCAAGGTCGCCTCGTGCTCTTGATGGCGGGGGACGACATCTCCCGCCCTGACCGCGTTGCCGTCACCGCCGCCGCATGGGACCGGAGCGGCGAGACGTTGGACCTTCTCGCCTCGCACGTGCTGGACATGGCCGAGGACGGCGCGATCGTCGGCACGATCCGCGTCGACCCGCTCCAGGAATGGCGCAACGTGTCGGACTGGGCGCGCGCGCGGCCCTACATCGTTGGCGCCGCTCACGCGGTCACCCGGCGCCTCTTCGAGCGTTTCGGTCCGTTGCAGGCGGCGTCGACGCAGGAGGATCAGGTCAACGTGCTGCGGGCGGTGCTCTCGGGCACGGCCTTCACCATCGACGACACGCTGGTGATGTACCGTCGGGGCGGCATCTCCACGGGCGTGCACTCGGCGGCGACCTACCGGGGCTGGGAGGCGCGGCGAACCGCGGCGCACCTCACGGTGTACTCGCAGTGGATCCGAGATGCGGCGCATGCCGGCCACGAAGCGGCCGTGCGTCAGGCGATCGAAGCCAACCTCAGTCGAGATTCGTTCCTGAACAGTCTGGTGACCGCGCCGGCATTCTGGAAAGAGCTGCAGGTCGTGATGAGCCACCCGGAGATCGAGCCGAAATGGCGCTTGAAGGAGCTGGTGCGGCTGCGTGCCTATCCGGCCTTCTACGCGGCCAAACGCCTGCACGAACGCCTCAAGGAGCGCAAGACGGCGCGCGTCTCCTCGCCGGGAGGCTAGCTCGCGCCCCGAACGGCGACGGTGAACGACTCGGCCGAGATGCTCTCGCGAGCGAGGCTGTAGGATTTGGCCGCCGTCGTCGTCCACCCTGGCTCGAGGAGTGAGACCGTCAGGCTCAATGCTTGCTGGGTGAAGCCGCCATGGGACTGGAAGAGTGCAAGATCGTCGAGCTTCCGAAGATTGCCGATCCACGCGGCAACCTCACCTTCATCGAGGGCGGCCGGCACATCCCCTTCGAGATCAGCCGGGTCTACTACCTCTACGACGTTCCCGGGGGCTCGGAACGAGGCGGCCATGCGCACAAGGGGTTGTCTCAGCTGATCATCGCCATGTCGGGCAGCTTCGACATCGTGCTCGACGACGGCTTCGAGAAGCGGCGCTTCCATCTCAACCGCTCCTACTTCGGGCTTTACGTCTGCCCGATGATCTGGCGCGAGCTCGACAACTTCTCGTCGGGCTCCGTCTGCATGGTGCTCGCCTCGAACAGGTTCGACCCGAGCGACTACTACCGTGACTACGACGAGTTCGTTTCCGTCGTCTCCCGCAAATGATCGAGTTCCTCAACCTGCGGCGGGTCAACGCCGTTCATCGAACCGCCCTGCGCGCAGCGGTCGATCGCGTCATCGATTCGGGCTGGTACATCCTCGGCGAGGAGACCGCGCGCTTCGAGGCCGAGTTCGCGGAGTACTGCGGCGTTCGTCACTGCATCGGGGTCGCCAACGGCCTGGATGCGCTCACGCTGATCCTTCGTGCCCTGGACATCGGCGCCGGCGACGAGGTGATCGTCCCCGCGAACACGTTCATCGCGACCTGGCTCGCGGTCACGCAGGTGGGCGCCGTCCCGGTCGCCGTGGACCCGCTGGCCGACACCTGCAACCTCGATCCCGACGCCGCCGAGCGGGCGATCACGCCGCGCACGCGGGCCATCATGCCGGTGCACCTCTACGGGCAGGCCGCCGACATGACCCGCATCGGCGCGATCGCGGCCCGGCATGGACTGCGCGTCGTCGAGGATGCCGCGCAAGCGCATGGCGCGCGCCACCGAGGGCGTCGCGTCGGCGGCTTGGGCGCCGCAGCCGCGTTCAGCTTCTATCCCGGCAAGAACCTGGGCGCGCTCGGCGACGGCGGTGCCGTGACCACCGATGACGACGCGCTCGCCGATCGCATCCGGACGCTGCGCAACTACGGATCGAAGGAGAAGTACCGCCACGACGTCGCCGGCGTCAACTCGCGCCTCGACGAGATCCAGGCGGCGATGCTTCGCGCCAAGCTCGCGTCGCTCGACGTCGAGAACGACGTGCGGCGAAGCCACGCGCGGGCCTACCTCGCGGGCCTGGCCGATGTCGCGGTCGGTCTGCCGGTTGCCGTGCCGGACGCCGAAGCCGTCTGGCACCTGTTCGTGGTGCGCCACCCTCGCCGCGACGAGATCCAGCGCGAGCTCGCGGCCCGCGGCGTGGGAACGATGATTCACTATCCCCTCGCCTGCCATCGGCAGCCGCCGTATGCGTCGCGTGACTGGCCCGCGTTGCCTGTCTCGGAGCGCCTCCAGGACGAGGTGCTGAGCCTGCCGATGAGCCCCGTCCACGAGCCGCACGAGATCGAGGCGGTGATCACCGCCCTGCGCGCCATCGTCGGGCCGCGCCGGTCGGACTGAGCGGGCGCTCGTGGCGAGATGCTCGACTTGACCTCGGTATTCGACGGCAGCCGCGCCTGATCCGTCAGGCGAGCTCGTCGAGCTCGCGCTCGACGGCGCCGGGGTCGAGGCGATAGTCGATGAAGTAGAGCCG
The DNA here is from genome assembly GCA_035456045.1 of Caldimonas sp. Lineage (GTDB taxonomy): Bacteria > Pseudomonadota > Gammaproteobacteria > Burkholderiales > Burkholderiaceae_C > Schlegelella_A. The sequence goes on along the minus strand of DATIDZ010000268.1, from coordinate 2,436 downwards.
CTCGCTGTCCGTGACCCCGGCGGCGTAGGTCACGTAGCGCAGCTCGGCGCCGACGGCGTGCGCCAGATTCGAATAGCCGGCGAAGCCGCGCTGCTCCTCGGCCATCCAGCAGATGCAACGCGTGCCGCGCTCGACGAACAGCAGGTTCGTCCAGGCGGCGCCCGTCGGCCCGGCGAGCATGTCGGCGCCCTGGACCGCCTCGATCTGCTCCTTCAGCGACAGGTCTTCCATGTACACCTTCTCGAATCCGCGTCGCTCGAAGATCGCGAAGATCTCGTCCTGGTTGTAGCCGCGACGCACGGGCTTTCGCGCGAAGAACAGGCGTCGCCGCGTCGACGTGCGGTGCCGGAGGAGCGACGGCCCGAGCAGGCGGCCGCGCAGGAACTCGATCGACGACGGCCTGAGCTGGAAGTCGCGGACCTCGAACTGCTCGTCGCGTCGCAGGTTGAACGGGCAGATCGAAGGCGACTGCACGTAGATCAGGTCCGCGACGCGATACGTCGCGTCCTGCTTCAGGAACACGACGGCTCGCGCTCCCGCTGCCAGGGTCAGCGTCTCCTGGAAGGTCGGGATGCGAGCGACATCGTCGCTGACGAGCAGCGGGCGGCCGTCGTCCTCGATGAATTCCAGCCTGGACAGGAGCTCGATGATCCAGTGGTAGTAGTTGAAGGCGCCGTTGCCGCCGAGGAACGCTCCCGCGTCGAGCTTTTGCTCCGGGCGCTGCGCGACGATCGCCGTGCGTCGACCGTGTGCCAGCAGGTGCCCGGCCGCGTAGCTGCAGCGGGAGGGATCGATCCCGACGACCCGCTCGACGATGAGCCGGTCCGCCATGAGGATCGATGACGATGCGGCACACACGCGGGCATCGCGAAACCGATGACGGACGACCGCAGGGAAGTGGATGGGTTCGACCTCCTCGCGGCCGCGGATCTTCGGACCATGCGACCAGCCTGCGGAGGCCGCTTGCACGGGTGTCGACTCGGCGCCGGGCGATTCATCCAGCCACTCGAGCGCCACGCGCGCGGGGTGATGAAATCGTTGATCGGGGCCGAGCGCGAGGACGCGTCCGATCGGCAGCGTGAGCGCGCCGTCATGGCGAGCGCTCTCCTCGAATGCGCGAACCAGCGCCGCCTTGAGGCGACGAAGGGACTGAACGAGGATCCCTCGCGAGCTCACGAGCGGCCCCTCGCCCTCAACTTGCGCGGGCGGTTCGGTAGCGTTTTTGAAGGCCGCGGAGAACCCGCTTCACGCCCTTCTTGATTCGAGTGACGGTGCTCGCCGTTTCGACCGGCTGGTCGCCGGCGCGAGGGGTTGCCACGAGACTGCCGATCCACTCGAGATCGGTCTGGTCGAAGCCGGTTCGCAGCAAGTCGTCCTTCGCCATCGAGGAGACCTCGCGGCAGATTCGAAGCAGGCCGTCCCCGTGTCGCCTGCAGGGCTCGAGATGAGTCCCCTCTGCCCACTCGTTCCAGGCATTGATGAACAGGAAACGCTCGTCGGCATCGAAGTTCGCGACGGTCAGCTTCGACATCTCGATCAGGAATCGCCGGAACAGCGCCAGCGAGGAATTGACGACGATGAATGCGCCCGTTCCCTTTCTGCGGGGGGAGTTGTCCCACATCGGATAGACGCAGCGGAACAGCTTGTAGGGCTCCGATCTCAGCACGCTCTTCAGCGTGTTCTTGCGGTAGTCGAAGAAGACGGCGGAGGTGTCGTCCTTGAAGTACTTCGGGTGCTCCCAGTGCGGCAGGGCGTCTTCGGGCCGCCACTTCGGCGTGAAGTCGACTGCGGCGTCGTAGCCGAACTCGCCGGGATTCGTCGCGCCCGACTGCTGCACGCAGATCAGATAGAGGTCGGTCCCGTACTGGTCTCGCGCATGGTTCCTCCACGTGCTGACGGCCTCCTTGGGGTTGAGCAGCAGCTCTGCCTGGTACACGAGCAGGACCGGTTTCCCCTCGACCCTGATGTAGCGCGGATCGGCGAAATACGGCGCGAGGTCGTCGATGAAACGGCTGTAGGTCGTCTCGTCGTACGTTTGTTCCAGGAGCATCTCCTGGTCGAGGCCGTCCCACCGCCGCGTCCAGTTGTGGTTCGCCCAGCACAGACAGAACGGGATCGCGACCCGGGCGTCGCCCAGCATGTTCCGGAGGGGCGTTTCGAGCAGCGTCCTGCCGTTGAACCAGTAGTAGTAATAACAGAATCCCGATATTCCGTAGCTCTTGGCCAGCTCCGCCTGCCGGACCATCACGTCGACGTCGCTCAGATCGTAATAACCCAGCTCCTCGGAAGGCTCATGCGGCTGGTAGTGCCCCTCGAACAGGGGTTTCATCGGCTTCGTGTTCGTCCACTCCGTGAAGCCTTTTCCCCACCATTCGTCGTTTTCCGGAATCGCATGAAACTGGGGGAGATAGAGCGCGAGGTATTTCAGTTTCGAGT
>DATIDZ010000267.1:0-10146 GCA_035456045.1 Caldimonas sp. | reverse complement strand
TATCTTTCCGACCACCGCGCCGAGACGCTCGACCGCGTCGTCGAGGCGAGCGCCGAGTTCGCGACGCTCCACAGCACGCCCGAGCACAAGTTCCTGCTCGCGGCGGGCAGCGCCGGCATCGAAGCGGCAACCAACATCGTCGTCCGCAAGGCGTGGGTGCAGATGCTGCTGCTGGTCTACGCGGCGGTCATCGCGCTCTGCTTCGTCACGTTCCGAAGCTGGCGCGCCGTCGTCGTGGCGGTCGTGCCGCTGGTCATCACCTCGGTGCTGTGCGAAGCGCTGATGGTCGTGCTCGGCATCGGCGTCAAGGTGGCCACGCTGCCGGTGATCGCCCTCGGCGTGGGCATCGGCATCGACTATGCGCTCTACCTCCTCTCCGTCCAGCTCGCGCAGCAGCGCGTCGGCGTGTCGCTCGCGCAGGCCTACCGCAGCGCCCTGCAGTTCACCGGCAAGGTGGTCGTCCTCGTCGGCGTCACCCTCGCCGCCGGCGTCGCGACCTGGGCGCTCTCGCCGATCAAGTTCCAGGCCGACATGGGCGTGCTGCTCGCCTTCATGTTCATCTGGAACATGGTCGGCGCGGTGATCCTCATTCCGGCGCTCTCGCACTACCTGCTGTCGGGCCGGACGAGCTCGGGCGTCGCACTCGTGCCGCTGCAGGAGGCGAGCGTCGGTCACGGCTGAGCCGGCCGGCGCGACCGCCACCGAGGCGCCGCCTCGGCTTGCCGGATTCGCGCGCGATGCAAGAAGGCTGCGCGAACGGTATAAGTCGCGGGGAGCGAAGCGGCGGTCGCCGCCGCTCGGGCACCCCGGAGGCTTCGCCATGTCATCTTCGCTCGTCACCCTCACCGCTGCCGATGGCTTCAGCGCGTCCGCCTATCTGGCGGAGCCGTCCGCGATCCCGAGGGGCGCGGTCGTCGTGCTGCAGGAGATCTTCGGCGTCAACTCGCACATCCGCGCCGTGGCAGGCGGCTACGCGGCGGCGGGATACCTGGCGATCGCGCCGGCGACGTTCGACCGCATCGAACGCGACGTCCAGCTCGGCTACGCGCCGGACGACGTGAGCCGCGGGTCGCGCCTGAAGGCCGCCGTCGAGGCGTTGCCGGCACCAGGGGTACTGCAGGACATCCAGGCGGCGGTCGACTTCGTCGCCCGGGCGGGCAAGGTCGGCATCGTCGGCTATTGCTGGGGCGGCCTCCTGGTCTGGCGCTCGGCCGAGAAGGTGAAGGGCCTGTCAGCGGCGGTGGCCTACTACGGCGGCGGCATGACGGTCGGCAGCGAACCCGCGCGCAAGCCCGCGGTGCCGACGATGGCGCATTTCGGCGACCAGGACGCGCACATCTCGGTCGAGAGCGTCAAGGCGTTCGAGCAGGCGCATCCGGAAGTGGAAGTGCATCTCTACGCTGCCAATCACGGCTTCAACTGCGACCAGCGCGGTTCCTACAACGCCGCCGCCGCAGCGACCGCGCTCGAGCGCACGCTGTACCACTTCAGCAAGCACCTGCGATAACGGCCAGCTGCCAGGGCCCGCCGACGCCGGCACCCGGCGTGAAGCGCGTTCGCGCTTCAGGCCTGGACGAGATTGACGATGCGCGCGAACAGCTGCCGGTATTCGCGGTCGGCGCCGTTGAAGTTCGGGTCGCGGTTGGCGGCGAAGGCCTGGTCGATCGATTCCCAGTCCTCGGCGAGCAGATGGCGCTGCGCTGCGGGCAGGATCACGCCTTCCTCGCGGCCCAGGTGGTCCCACAGGAACCGCGCGTAGTCGGTCACTCCTTGCTCGAGCGCGAGCGTCGCCTGAATCCGGGCGGCACCGTCGGCCGCGGCCAGGACGTCGACCTGCCGCTCGAGCGCCACCACCAGCTGATGATCGCGCTGGTGCTGGCGCTCGAGCTCGTCGAGCTCGGCGTCGCAGCTCGCCGTGCGCTCGCGCAATCGGCGAAACAGGTGCTGCTCCTCCTTGGGATGATGCAGCTCGAGCGGGAACTGGCGCACGAAGCGGACGATCGCCCGCATCAGCACCGGATCGGCGCCGCTGCCGGCGCGCCGTGCTGCGGCAAGGGCATGCATCCAGGCATGCATCACCGCCGCCAGCGATCGGTGCTCGTCGCGGATGATGCCGATGGCGCGTGCCGGCACGGCCGGCTCGCCGATCGACGAGATCAGCACCGGCAGGCGGGCGTTCATCAGCACTTCCAGCATCTCCGAGACGAGCGCCATGCCGAGCTTGCCGTGGCGACCGTGGGACGCCATGAAGATCAGGTCGCACCCGCCTTCGCGCGCCGCGGCGACGATGGCTTGCGCCGGCTTGTCGCTGACGACCTGGCGCGACTCGCACGGCACGCCGAGCGCGCGGGCAGCAGCTTCGGCCTTGGCCAGCAGCTCGTTCGTCTTGCCGTGGACGGCGTACTCGTATTCGTCGGGGGCGGTCAGGCGCAACACCTCCGCCTCGCCGCGCAACGAGCTGGCGTCGTCGGCGACGGCATGGAAGAACGTGATGCGCGCGCCGACCGCACTCGCGAGAGCGACCGCGTTGCCGACGACGCCGATGGAAAGATCGGTGTCGTCGACGGGAACAAGCAGGTGACGGTACATGGCGGACCTTCGATGAGACTCGGTCGATCGTAGGCAGCGGATTCCCGCCGCTCCCTCCCCGCCGCAGGGGGGCTGTCGCTCTTTGCTCCGTCGCGTGCCCTTACCATCGCTGTCGAAAGTGGCGACGGCAGCCGGCCCCGCTCGGGCGCCGTCGTCCGTTGCGGAATGCCGTGGCCCCTCTGCCCCCTGCCCTCGCTGGCGTCGCCGACGACCTCCTGCTGAAGGTCACCCCGCCGCGCGTGCCGCGACACCAGCTGGCGCGTCCCCGCCTGCACTCCGACCACGAGCGCCTGCGCGATCACCCGGTCGTCCTGGTGCAGGCGCCTGCCGGCTACGGCAAGACGTCGCTGCTGGCCCAGTGGCGGCGCGAGCATCTTGCGCAGGGCCGGGTGGTGGCGTGGCTGGCGGCGCAGCCCGGCGACGACGTGGCGCGCTTCGTGCAGATCCTCGCGCTCTCGCTTCGCGTCGCGGCGGGACGCCCGGCGTTCGGCCATACCTTGCTCGAGGCACCGCCGACAGGCCTCGAAGGCGTGACGGTCTGGCTCGCCGAGATCACGCAGTCGGCCCTCGACGTCGTCCTGATCGTCGACGAGGCCGACCGGCTGCCCGCCGCCACGCGCGATGCGCTCGCCTACCTGCTTCGCAACGCGCCCGCCAACCTGCGCGCCGTCGTCGCCGCGCGAGCCGACTGCCGCTTCGACATCGACGACCTGATCACCTACGGCGCGGCGACGCGCGTCGGCGCGGCGGACCTCGCCTTCCGGCTCGATGAAACGCTCGAGCTCGTGCGCGAGCGATTCGGCACGCGCGTCGACCGCGACGCGGCGGCGCGCCTGCACGAGCTGACGGAAGGCTGGCCGCTCGGCCTTCAGCTCGCGCTCTCGGTGATGGCCGCCGGCGGCGATCCGCAGGCCGAGGTCTCCGTGCCCGCGACTCAGGCCGGCGTCCTGCACGACCGGTTCGTCAACCTGCTGCTCGCCAATCTCGACGCGGCCGATGTCGCCTTCCTCACCCGGATCTCGATCCTCGACCTGTTGCACGCGGAGTTGTGCGCATCGGTCTCCCGGGTCGGCGACGCCGGCGAGCGGCTGGCTCGCCTCGCGCGCGACACGCCGGTGTTCGCCGCCGGCGAGGCGAACGAATGGCTCCGCATGCATGCGCTCGCGCGCGACGAGCTGCGCCGCCGCTTCGCGCTGCTGCCGGCGGACGAGCAGTCGGCGTTGCACGGGCGCGCCGCCGAGGCACTGGCCGCGCAAGGGTTGTTCGAGGCGGCGGCGCTCCATGCGCTCGCCGCCGGTCGGCGCGAAGACGCCTACGGCCTGGCCGAGCGCAGCCTGTATGAATCGCTGATGACCCGCGGCGGCCAGGGCGCGGTGCTCGAGTGGCTCGAGCGCCTGCCCGCCGACGAAGTCGACCGGCGGCCGCGTCTGCTGCTCGCGGCGGCGTGGTCGCTCGCGCTCAGCGAACGCCACGACGAGGCCCGCCTCTTCCTGGAGCGCATTCTCGACCGGCCCGGCGTCGATGACGCGCTGCGCTGTGAATGTGCGCTGATCCAGAGCGGCGCGGCGATCTATGCCGACGACCCGGATCGCTTCGCCGCCCTGCACGACCCGTGGGCGGAGCATCCGCCGCTGAACGATCCCATGCTGCTGCAGGTGCATGCGAACCGATCGGCGTTCCGCACGCTGCTCGCCGGCGAGCCGGCGCTCGCGCGCCTGCGCCAGCAGCGCGCCCCGCGGGGCGGGCGCGAGGAGGCGCTGGAGTACCTCGGCCGGTGGGGCGATTTCATCGTCGGACTCTCGTACCTGTGGGAAGGCCAGGCCTTGCTCGCGGAGAAGCTGCTCCGGCCGACGCTGGCCCGCGCCGAGGTCGACCTCGGCCGGCGCAGCCCCTTCGCCTGCATGATCTCGGCGCTGCTCGCGGCGGCCACCTGGGAGCGCAACGATCCCCGTGCCGGGGACCTGCTCGCCAACCGCCTCGACGTGCTGGAACGCAGCGCGCTTCCCGAAGCCGTGCTCCTCGGCTACCGGACGATGGCGCGCATCGCCGGTGCCGAGGGCGCCGAGAACCGGGCGCTCGAGCTGCTCGGCGCGATGGACGCGGTCGGTGTCGCGCGCAGGCTGCCGCGCCTTCGCATCGCCAGCCTGGGCGAGCAGGTGCGCGTGCATGCGCGCCGCTTCCGGCCCGAGACGTGCCGCGAGCTGTGCGCGCAGATCGACCGCCAGCTGGCCGCGCCGGAGGCGCCGACGGGTCCGCTCTGGCGGCGCAGCGTCGCCCTGCTGCGCGAGGTCGCCTTCGCGCACTCGGCCGTCGCTTCGCAGGACTGGCGTCGCGCTGCCGACGTCCTGGCGCGGGCCGATGAGCTCGCCCGGGACATCAAGCTCGGCCGCCTGCACATCGAGCTCCTCGGACTGCGCGCCTGGGCGCTCGACCGCTGCGGCGAGAAGTCGCTGCCGCTGCTGCGCGAGGCGGTCGATCTCGCCGTCGCATTCGGGCTGCTGCGCGTCTTCGACGACGCGCATCCTGCCCTTGGCGACTGGGTGCGCCAGGCGCTGCCTGCCGGCGGCGGCGCGGCGCCGCTCGCGCCCGGCCCCCTCGCCGCACCGATCGGATCGGCGCGTCCGGCGCCTGCCCGGGCCACGCCGAGCATGGTGCTCACGCCGAAGGAGCGGGAGGTGCTGTCGCTGCTGACGCGCCATCTCTCCAACAAGGAGATCGGCCTGACGATGCAGGTGGGCGAGGAGACCATCAAGTGGCACATGAAGAATCTCTTCGCCAAGCTCGATGCCGGCACGCGCAAGCAGGTCGTGCAACGGGCGCGGATCCTGGGTCTGCTCGAGCCCGAGCGCTGACCTCGCCCCGGCGCTGAGGGCGCCGAAATCAGCACCCACCCCCTCCACGCTGGGGGGCCTTCCGGGACCGGGGGTCCCTAACCTTGTCTTCGTCGAGGTCGTCAGGTGCGGCCTCAGCATGGAGACAAGTCGATGACCCCCATCACTGCTGCCGCCCCCGCCGTCGTTCGCGCGGGATCGCTGCCGGACTCGATCCGCGTCGAGCCGCTCACCCACGCGATCGGCGCCGAGCTCTCGAACGTCGACCTCGGCGTTGCCTCGCGCGACCCGGCGCTGGTCGCCGAGATCCGCGCCCTGCTCCTGCGCTTTCGGGTGCTGTTCTTCCGCGACCAGGACATCACCCGCGCCGAGCACGTCGCCTTCGCGCGCCACTTCGGTGAGCTCGAGGACCACCCGGTCGCAGGCAGCGACCCCGACCACCCCGGGCTCGTGCGGATCTACAAGTCGCCCGACACGCCGAACGACCGCTACGAGAACGCCTGGCACACCGACGCCACCTGGCGCGAGAAGCCGCCCTTCGGCTGCGTCCTGCGCTGTGTCGAATGCCCGCCGGTGGGCGGCGACACGATGTGGGCCAACATGGCGCTCGCCTACGAGCGACTGCCCGAGGACATCAAGACCCGCATCGCGCCGCTGCGCGCGCGCCACAGCATCGAGGCCAGCTTCGGCGCGGCGATGCCGATCGAGAAGCGCCTCGCGCTCCACGCCCAGTTCCCCGACGCCGAGCATCCGGTCGTCCGCATCCATCCGGAGACCGGCGAGAAGATCCTCTTCGTCAATGCCTTCACGACCCATTTCACGAATTTCCACACCAGCGCGAACGTTCGCTTCGGGCAGGACTACGCGCCAGGCGCGGCGCAGCTGCTGCAGTACCTGATCAGCCAGGCGTTCGTGCCCGAGTACCAGGTGCGCTTCCGCTGGAAGCCGAACAGCATGGCGATGTGGGACAACCGCTCGACCCAGCACTACGCGGTGATGGACTACCCGCCCTGCCATCGCAAGATGGAACGCGCCGGCATCGTCGGCGAGGCGACGTACTGACCAGCCGGCCCGCACGGCACCGAACTCCAACGACTCTCTTCAAAGGCCCACCATGAACTTCCTCGACGGTTCCCTGTTCCCCGAAAACCAGGACAAGCTCGTCATCACCGCGGCGCCGTACGGCCCCGAGTGGATCCCCTCCGACTTCCCCGAGGACATTCCGGTACGGATGGAAGACCAGGTCCAGAAGGCGGTCGACTGCTACAACGCCGGCGCGACCGTGCTCCACCTGCACGTGCGCGAGACCGACGGCAAGGGCTCGAAGCGCCTGTCGATGTTCAACGAGCTGATCGCCGGCGTTCGCAACGCCGTGCCCGACATGATCATCCAAGTCGGCGGCTCGATCTCGTTCGCACCGCCGACCGGCGGCGCAGCGGCGAAGTGGCTGTCCGACGACACGCGCCACATGCTCGCCGAGCTCGATCCCAAGCCCGACCAGGTGACGGTGACGGTGAACACCTCGCAGATGAACGTCGTCGAGCAGATGGAGATCGCCGACATCGCCGGCACCTCGCTCGCCGAGCCGGACAACTTCCGCGCCTACAGCGAGATGATCGTGCCGTCGACGCCGAGTTTCTTCGAGGAGCACATCAGGCGCCTGTCCGCCGCGCGGATCCAAAGCGCGTTCCAGTTCTACAACATCAACAGCTACGAGACGGTCGAGCGCCTGATCCGGCGCGGCATCTACAAGGGTCCGCTGGTCATGAACTGGGTCGCCATCGGCGGCGGCATGGATGCGCCGAACATCTACAACCTGGCCAACTTCCTGCGCGCCATCCCCGACGGCGCCATGCTGACGGTCGAGAGCAGCATGCGCAACGTGCTGCCGATCAACATGATGGGCATGGCGATGGGCCTGCACGTGCGCTGCGGCATCGAGGACAACCTCTGGAACCAGGCGCGCACGATGAAGATGTCGACGGTCCGGCAGATCGAACAGCTGGTTCGCATCTCGCGCGAGTTCGGCCGCGAGGTTGCCTCGGGCAAGGAAGCGCGCGAGATCTGCAAGATCGGCGTCTTCTACGAGACGACGGAAGAGACGCTCGCGGCCAACGGGTTCGCGCCCAACCCGAAGGGTCGCCAGCAGGGCTATCTGCGCAAGGCCGCCTGACATGTCCGCTTCCTTGCAGGCGCCGACGGTGCTCGTGGTGCCGGGCCTGCGCGACCATGTCGCGCGGCACTGGCAGACGCTTCTCATCGAGCGCCTGCCGCGCGTCCATGCCGTCGCACCGATGGGTCGAGCCCACCTCGACTGCCGGACGCGCATCGCGGCGATCGAGCGCGCCGCGACGCGGATCGTCGGCCCGATCGTCATCGTGGCCCACAGCGGCGGCTGCATCACGGTCGCCCACTGGGCGGCACGCACGCAGTGCCGCGTCCACGGCGCGTTGCTCGCGACGCCGCCCGACTTCGAGCAGCCGATGCCCGAGGGCTATCCGACCGTCACCGAGCTGTTCGAGGCGGGCTGGCTGCCGGTGCCGCGCGTGCCGCTGCCGTTCCCGAGCATCGTCGCGGCGAGTCGCAACGACCCGCTGGCGAGCGTCGACCGCGTCGCCGGCCTGGCGGCCGACTGGGGAAGCCGGCTCGTCGACCTCGGCGAGGTCGGCCACCTGAATCCCGCGTCGGGCCACGGCGACTGGCCGCGCGCCGAGGAATTGATCGCCGAGCTTTCGGCCTGAACACGAAGGAGATGACCATGGCACGAGCGATCCGACTGCACCAGACCGGCGGCCCCGAGGTGATGGAGCTCGAGACCGTCGAGGTCGGCGAGCCCGGACCCGGACAGGCGCGCGTGCGCCACCGCTACGTCGCCGTCAACTTCATCGACATCTACTTCCGCACCGGGCGCTATCCGCTGCCGTTGCCCAACGGGCTGGGCAGCGATGCGGTCGGCGTCGTCGAGGCCGTCGGCGAAGGCGTCACCGACATTCGCGTCGGCGACCGCGTCGGCTACCTGCTCGGCCCGCAGGGGGCGTACGCCGACGTCCGCGTGATGCCGGCGGACGTGCTCATCCCGTTGCCTGCCGGGGTGTCGGACCGGACCGCATCGACGCTCATGATGAAGGGCCTGACGGCGCAGTACCTGTTCCGCCAGGTCTATCCGCTCCAGGGCGGCGAGACGATCCTGTACCACGCCGCTGCCGGCGGCGTCGGCCTGGTCGCGTGCCAGTGGGCGCGCGCCATCGGCGTGACGATGATCGGCACCGTCAGCACCGACGAGAAGGCCGAGATCGCCCGCGCGAACGGCTGCGCGCACACGATCGTCACCTCGCGCGAGGACATCGCCAAGCGTGTGCGCGAGATCACCGACGGCAAGGGCGTCCCGGTCGTGTACGACTCGGTCGGCAAGGACACGCTGATGGCCTCGCTCGACAGCCTGCAGGTGCGCGGCACGCTGGTGAGCAACGGCACGACGTCGGGCCCGGTGGTTATCGACACGACGCTGCTCGCGGTCAAGGGATCAATCTGGGTGACGCGACCGGCCATGGTCCATTACGCGACGCCGCGGCCGCAGATGCTGGCGATGGCCGACGAGCTGTTCGGCCACGTCCTCGCCGGCCGCATCGCCGGCGAGCCCAAGCAGGAATTCGCGCTCGCCGACGCCGCCGATGCGCACCGCGCGCTCGAGTCGCGCCGGACCACGGGCGCCACCGTCCTCGTTCCCTGAGGAGGCCGAGATGGACCTGAGCTCGCTCGAGAAGCGCCCCGCCGACGACGGCTACCTGTTCGGCCGCGGCCCGGCCTGGTTCGCCTTCGCGATGACGCTGGCGCTGATGGTCGTCGACTATGTCGACCGCCAGGTCCTCGTCTCGCTCTTCCCCCACATGAAGAGCGACTGGGGGCTCTCGGACAAGCAGCTCGGCGCGCTGGTCTCAATCGTCTCGGTGACGGTTGCGCTCGGCGCGTTGCCGGTCGCGCTGTTCGCCGACCGCGCGAGCCGCGTCAAGAGCATCGTCGCGATGGCCACCGTCTGGAGCCTGGCGACGATCTCGTGCATGTTCACGCGCGGCTACGGGCAGCTGCTCGCGGCCCGCTCGCTCGTCGGCCTCGGCGAGGCCGGCTACGGCTCGGTCGGCGCAGCGCTGATCGCGAGCCACTTCCCGGCCCGCATGCGCAGCGCGATCCTCGCCGGCTTCTTCGCCTCGGCGTCGATCGGCTCGGTGCTCGGCGTGATGCTCGGCGGCGTGATCGCGGCGCGCTGGGGCTGGCACGCCGCGTTCGGCGTCGTCGGCATTCCCGGGCTGCTGCTCGCGCTGGCGTACCTGAAGGTGCGCGACTACCGCACCGTCGCGCTCGCCCCCGGCCTCGACGCCAAGCGCCGCTCGCTCGGCGAGGCGGCTCGGCACATCGTCGGACTGCTGGTTCGCTCCCCGACCATGCTGTGGGTCTGCATCGGCGGGGCCGCCCAGCTGATCGTCGTCTCCGCGCTCTGGTCGTGGTTGCCGAGCTTCCTCAATCGCGTGCACGGCATCCCTCCCGCGCAGGCGGCGGTGAAGGCGGCGCTGGTCGTCCTCGCCGGCGCGCTCGGCAGCGTCGTCTGGGGCGCGGTCGTCGATCGCGCCGGCCGGCAGGCGCCGGCGAAGAAGCTCGCCGTGATGGCGCTCCTGTGCATCGTCGCCCTGGTCGTCCTCGGATTCGCGTTCGGCGCCGAGCGGCTCGGCAT
>DATIDZ010000266.1:0-5386 GCA_035456045.1 Caldimonas sp. | reverse complement strand
CGCCGTCGTCGGCGAGCGCGACCGCCGGTGCCTGCGTGCCGGGCGCGCGCAGCTGGCAGAGATCGCGCGCCGTGTCCCACAGCTCGAGCGTCGCCGCGAGGACGACCTTGCGATGCGTCACCTCGACGCGCTTGGCCTTGCGCAGGACGTGGCAGTTCGTCGCCAGCGCGTCGGCGGCGACGACGACGGCACTGCCCTGGCCGAGTGGCAGGTTGTCCTTGTCGAACGTGCGAACGACCCAGACGCTCGGCTCGAGCGTCGTGTAGAGCTGGGTCGTGTTCAGCGTCTGCGCCGCCGCAGCACCGGCGATGGTCGCCACGCCCGCGGCGGCCCAGCAAGCCACTGCGCGCGACCGCGCGATTCGCGTTCGCGTCACGATCATTTCCTTTGCAGCTGGCTGAGATCGTCGTCGCTGACGGCGGGCACGCTGACGCCCGGCGACTGCGGCGCAGACGGAGCGAGTCCGATCGGCAGGTCGGCCTCGCCGACGGCGGCCGCCGACATGCGCGCCACGGCATCGCCGAGGCGCGTCGTCTGCGCCAGCGGCGCGCACGTGCGGCCGCCGACATCGCGGCGTCGCGACGTCGGCTCGAGGACGATCTTGTGCGGGTCGGTGGCATCGAGGATCTGAGCGCGGCAGCCGCTCGGCGTGGTGGCCGCGGTGACCACGTACTTGCGGCCGGCGCTTGGCTCGAACGACCAGCGAATCCGGCACGCTGAGCGGTTCGCCTTGACGATCAACACTTCGGCCGTCTGCAATCCGGTCGCGATCGCCGTCGTTTCCGGGTTGCGGTTCGTCGCACCGAGGCCGACTTGGCGCAGGCCCGTGCATTGCGCCGCATCGTCGAAGAGATAGACGCCGTAAGCCTCTCCGGACTGGACCTCGCCGCGCATCACGAGCTGCGCGCGTGCGCCGGCCGGTGCGACGTACTTGGCGACGGGGGCGTGGGTGCAGCCCCACGACAGCGTCGCCGCGCCGAGCGCGAAGAGCGTCCGGCCTCGAAAGGTCCAACGGCGGTGGTTCATTGCCTCTGTCTTCCTGTTCGGGTCGGCGCGCGACGCGGTGCCGCCCCTGCTGCATCGGCATGGCCGCCGCGAACTGCAGGCGCGAGGCCGCGCGGCCGAGAAATCCGGCACGGCCTCGACGGTCGCCCGACGAGCGCGCAGCGCCGGCGGACGTGGCCGCGGCAAGCGACGGCGATCTACCATCGACCCTCGCATGGACCGCTTGCCGCTGATCGATCTGCGCATCTCGCCCGATGACGTCGCGCGAAGGATCGGCGAAGCCTGCCGCGCCCACGGCTTCTTCTACCTCGTCCACCACGGCATCGACGAGTCCCTCGGCCAGCGCCTCGAAGACCTGAGCCACCGCTTCTTCGCCCTCCCCGAATCCACCAAGGTCCGCTACGCCATGCCCCTCGGCGGTCGCGCCTGGCGCGGCTGGTTCCCGCTCGGCGGCGAGCTGACCTCGGGCCGGCCCGACTGGAAGGAGGGCCTGTACCTCGGCACCGAGCTCGACGAGTCGCATCCGCGCGTCGCGGCGGGCGTGCCGATGCACGGCCCGAACCTCCTTCCCGGCGACGACGTGCTGCCGGGCTTTCGCCAGACCGTCTTCGACTGGATGCGAGAGGTCACTGCACTCGGGCACCGCGTCATGGCGGGCATCGGCCGCTCGCTCGAGCTGCCGGCCGACTACTTCGCGCGCCGCTACACCGCCGACCCGCTCATCCTCTTTCGCATCTTCAATTACCCGAGCCGGCCGATCCCGGCGGGGCTCGACGTGCGCGACGGCGTCGGCGAGCACACCGACTACGGCCTCCTCACGCTACTGCGCCAGGATGCCGTCGGCGGACTGCAGGTGCACACGCGCGAGGGCTGGATCGAGGCGCCGCCCGTGCCGGGCTCGTTCGTCTGCAACATCGGCGACATGCTCGACCGCATGACCGGGGGCTTCTACCGGAGCACGCCGCATCGCGTTCGCCTCAACACCAGCGGCCGCGACCGGCTCTCGTTCCCGCTCTTCTTCGACCCCGACTTCGACGCCCGCATCGAGCCGATCCGCAGCGCCGCCACCGACGACCACGCGACGCGCTGGGACGGCGCGAGCGTTCACGCGTTCGAGGGCACGTACGGCGACTACCTGCTCGGCAAGGTCGGCAAGGTGTTCCCGGCGCTGCGGCGCGAGGTGCTGTGAGGCGCTGAGCTGCGGCTTTGCCGATGACGCGGGAGTGGCGATCCGATCGCGCTATGCTGCCTGCGCCATCTTTCTGACCTCATGCCGAACCTCCGAGACAGCGCTGCAGCGACCGCGCACAAGAGCCTGCCGCCGCAGGAGATCAGCACCGAGGTGCTGATCGAGAAGTACGCCAAGGACGACGAGACCTCGATCGAGGCCGTGAACCGGCGGGTCGCGCGCGCGCTCGCGCAGGCCGAGCCTGCCGAGCAACGCGCCCACTGGGAAGAGCGCTTCGCCGAGGCCTTGCGCGACGGCTTCGTGCCGGCGGGCCGGATCCAGTCCGCGGCCGGCTCCGGGCTCGCCGCGACGCTCATCAACTGCTTCGTCCAGCCCATCGGCGACTCGATCGCGCAGGTCGACGACGGCCATCCCGGCATCTACACCGCGTTGACCGAGGCCGCCGAGACGATGCGGCGCGGCGGCGGCGTCGGCTACGACTTCTCGCGCATCCGGCCGCGCGGCGCGTGGGTCGGCAGCACGCAGAGCAGCGCGTCGGGTCCGGTCAGCTACATGCGGGTCTTCGACCGCTCGTGCGAGACCGTCGAGTCGGCCGGCGCGCGGCGCGGCGCGCAGATGGGCGTGCTGCGCTGCGATCACCCCGACATCGAGGAGTTCATCCACGCCAAGGACGCGGGCGACCTGAAGAACTTCAACCTCTCGGTCGGCGTGACGGATGCGTTCATGAAGGCCGTGCAGGACGATGCCCTCTTCGAGCTGGTGCACCGCGCCGAGCCGGGCCGGGCGCAGAAGGAGGCCGGCGCCTACCGGCAGGCGCAGGGCGACGGCGCCAGCGTCTGGGTCTATCGCAAGCGCCGCGCGCGCGAGCTGTGGGACCAGATCATGCGGTCGACCTACGACCACGCCGAGCCCGGCGTTCTCTTCCTCGACCACATCAACGGCGACAACAACCTCTCCTACTGCGAGAGCATCGCCGCGACCAACCCGTGCGCCGAGCAGCCGCTGCCGCCCTACGGCTGCTGCTGCCTCGGCTCGATCGACCTGACCCGCTTCGTCCGCGCGCCCTTCGAGGACGACGCCCGCTTCGACGAGGCCGGCTTCGTCGCGGTCGCGCGCGTGGCGACGCGGATGCTCGACAACGTCCTCGACGTCACCGTCTGGCCGCTGCCGCAGCAGCGCGAGGAAGCGCGCCGCAAGCGCCGCATCGGCCTCGGCTTCACCGGCCTCGGCGACGCGCTGATCATGCTCAACCTTCGCTACGACGGCGCGCCCGCGCGGGCGATGGCGCGCCGCATCGCCGAGCTGCTGCGCGACGCGGCCTACGACGCGTCGGTCGACCTGGCGCGCGAGCGCGGCGCGTTTCCGCTCTTCAACGCCGACCTGTACCTGAGCGGAACGACCTTCGCGTCGCGCCTCTCGCAGCCGCTGCGCGACCGCATCCGCGCGCACGGCCTGCGCAACTCGCACCTCCTCTCGATCGCGCCGACCGGCACGATCAGCCTGGCGTTCGCCGACAACGCCAGCAACGGCATCGAGCCGGCGTTCAGCTGGACCTACACGCGCAGGAAGCGGATGGCCGACGGCAGCTTCAAGGAGCACGCGGTCGAGGACCACGCGTGGCGCCTGTACCGCCACCTGAAGGGCGCGGCGGCGCCGCTGACGGACGCGTTCGTCACCGCGCTCGAGCTGAGCGCGCAGGCGCACGAGTCGATGGTCGCCGCGGTCGCTCCGTGCATCGACACCGCGATCTCGAAGACGGTCAACGTGCCGGCCGACTATCCGTATGCCGACTTCCAGCATCTGTACTTCGACGCCTGGGAGTCCGGGCTGAAGGGGCTCGCGACCTACCGGCCGAACAGCGTCCTCGGCGCCGTGCTGAGCACGACGGCGCAGGCGATCGGCCCGACCGCGCCGCTGCAGGTCGACGGTGCCAATCGTCGCCTCGCGCTCGACCGCCTGCCGGCACCGGTGCTGTCCTCGCTGCGCTGGCCGGGGCGACCGGAGCTGCCCGCCGGCAATTCCGCGTGGACGTTCATGGTCCACCATCCGTTCGGCGATTTCGCGCTCTTCGTCGGCGAGGTGCCCGGCGCTGACGGCGGGCCGCCGCAGCCCTTCGAGGTCTGGGTCAACGGCGCCGAGCAGCCGCGCGGGCTCGGCGCCCTGGCCAAGACGCTCTCGATGGACCTGCGCGCGAACGATGCGGCGTGGCTGCAGCTCAAGCTCGACGCGCTCGCGACCGTCGCCGAGGAGCACGCCTTCGAGATGCCGTTCCCGCCGAACGGCGAGCGCCGTTTGTTCCCCGGCGTCGTCGCGGCGACCGCGGCGGTCGTGCGCTGGCGCTGCGAGCAGCTGAGGGCGCTGCCGAGCCTCGGCAAGCGCGCGCCGACGCCGGTGATGGACGCGATGTTCAGCGTCGACGAGCCGCACACCGGGCCCTCCGGCACGCTGGCGTGGGCGGTCGACATCGACAACCCGGCCACCGGCGAGGCGTTCACGCTGACGCTGAAGGAAGTGACCCTGCCCGGCGTCGACCCGACGACGACGACGCGGCCGTGCGCGATCGGCTTTTCCGGCAACTACCCGCGCGCCCTCGACGGCCTGGCGCGGCTGCTCTCGCTCGACATGCGCGTCATCGATCCCGCCTGGATCGGCATGAAGCTGCGCAAGCTCCTCAACTACGCGGAGCCGCTCGGCCACTTCATGGCGTTCGTGCCGGGGCTGCCGCACGGCGAGCGCCGGCAGCAGACGTGGCCTTCGACCGTGGCCTACGTGGCGCGCCTCGTCATCCACCGCTACGCCATGCTCGGCGTGCTCGACGACGGCGGCTTTCCGATCCGCGAGATGGGCGTGCTCGAGCCCGCGCGCAAAGGCGAGGCGCGGATGCCGACGATGGCAGGACGCGTCTGCGGCGAGTGCGGCAACGCGACGCTCATCCAGAAGGACGGCTGCGAGTTCTGCACCGCGTGTGGGGCGATCGGCCAGTGCGGCTGACGCGGCCGCCTAAGTCACTTGCGAATCTGGCTGGCCGGCGGCGCCACCACCTGGCTGCCGTACACGTAGCGGAAACCGCCGGTCTCCGTGTCGGGCGCCATGGCGACCATCAGCCCGGTCGCGCGGCTCACCCAGAGGTCCATCGCGCCCGGGCCGAGGATTCGGCTTCGCGCCCGGGCTGCCGACGTGGTAGCTGGCCGC
>DATIDZ010000265.1:0-7886 GCA_035456045.1 Caldimonas sp. | reverse complement strand
CGCCGCCACGCCAGCGAGCCCGTGATCCGTCAGGTCAGCCCGCGCGGCGACACCCTGTTCTGGATCGGCCCGGCCGGCGACGCCCGCGAGGCCGGCCCGGGAACCGACTTCCATGCGACGGCGAACGGAGAAGTGTCGATCACGCCGCTGCACGTCGACCTCACCGACCACGCGACGCTGCCGGCCTGGCGACGCTGGATCGATCCGGCGGCCGGATGACGGGCGACCGGCCGGCGCGCAAGTTCCCGCTCGCGCTCGGCCGGCTCGGCGGCGCTTCCGTTCCCGCCGCGAAGATGACGTCGGCGCGCGGCGCCGCCGGTCCCGCGCTGATCCGGCCCCAGCGTCACGTCGCCGCGGCCCACGCCGACGCCGGCAGTCGCGCCCCGGCAGCGGGTCTCGGGCTCGACTCGGCCGATGTGCGTGTGCGGATGGTCGGGCGACTGCGCGCCGACGGCGTCCTTCATCCGCTCGTCCTCGCCACGTTCGCCGACGTTCCGCGCCACCTCTTCGTCGACCCCGGCCTCGTGACCCAGGCCTACGAGGACACCAGCCTGCCGATCGGCCACGGCCAGACGATCTCCAAGCCCTCGGTCGTCGCCCGCATGCTCGAGCTTCTCTTCGGGTCCGAGCGTGCCCGTAGCGCCGGCGACCTCGGTTCCGTCCTCGAGATCGGCACGGGCTGCGGCTATCAGGCCGCGCTGCTGTCGCGGCTCGGCAAGCGCGTCGTCTCGGTCGAGCGCCTGAAGCCACTGCACGACAAGGCGCGCGAGCTGCTCGCGCCGATGCGCAACGGGCGCCTTCGCCTCGTCTTCGACGACGGCATGCGCGGCCATCCGCCCGGCGCGCCCTACGACAGCATCATCGCGGCCGCTGGTGGCCACGAGATCCCGCAGGCCTGGCTCGACCAGCTCGCCGTCGGCGGGCGTCTCGTGTCGCCCGTGCAGCAGCCGGGCGCCGGGCAGGTGCTGGTCGTCGTCGACCGGCATGCCGACCGCTACACCCGAAGCATCCACGAGGCGGTCAAGTTCGTCCCCTTAAAATCGGGGCTCTCCGGCTAGCATGACCGGCCGCGCGCTTGCGCGCTCGCGGCCCCCGGTGCGCGTCAGTCCCGAGGCGCCCTGGCACAACGTCATCGAGATCGAAACGACCCCATGTCCCTGATCGAAGCCTCGGCGTCGCGCCTTGGCGCTCTCCTGATCGCCGTGAGCATCCTGGCCGCGTGCTCGCAGACGCCGAACCGCGCGCCGGTCGAGGATCGCTTGCCGACGCCGCGCACGACCGTCGCGGCCGCCAGCCCCGCGCAGAGCCCCGCGTCGGCGGCCGAGCCGGGCAAGGTCCCGGGTGCCGACGCCAACACCGGCAAGCCCGGCTTCTACACGGTCAAGCCCGGCGACACGCTGATCCGGATCGGCCTTGACAACGGCCAGAACTGGAAAGACCTGATGCGCTGGAACAACCTCGGCAACCCCAACCTGATCGAGGTCGGGCAGGTGATCCGGATCGTGCCCCCCGGTGTCGACCCGACGGCCGCGACCTCGCGGCCGGTGACCACGGCCCGGGTCGAGACCCGCTCGCTCGAGGCCAAGCCGGGCAGCGCGATCGTGCCCCAATCGACAGCCGCGTCGGCGTCCGCCTCGGCGGCATCGGCAGCAGGCGCGAGCGCGCCACCGGCGCCGGCGCGCGAAACCGCGCCCGCACGCGAGGCCGCGCCGGCGGCGGCGCGCGAAGGCGACGACGACATCAACTGGGCGTGGCCGTCGACGGTGCCGGTGTCGACGCCGTTCGACGAGGCACGCAACAAGGGACTGGTCTTCCGCGGCAAGCCGGGCGACCCGGTCTACGCGGCGGCCGACGGCCGGGTCGTCTACGCCGGCTCGGGCCTGCGCGGCTACGGCAACCTCGTCATCCTCAAGCACAACGCCACCTACCTGACGGCGTACGCGCACAACCAGACGCTCCTCGTGAAGGACGATCAGCAGGTCAAGCGCGGCCAGAAGATCGCCGAGATGGGATCGACCGACGCCGACGGCGTGCAGCTGCACTTCGAGATCCGCAAGCAGGGCAAGCCGATCGATCCGGCGCGCCTGCTGCCGGCGCGCTAGGGTGGCCGCAAGGACGTCGATGGTCCCGGTCCTCGCCTTCGACATCGAGACGATTCCCGACGTCGCCGGCCTTCGTCTCCTGCGCGGCGCCGACGCCGCGGCCAGCGACGCCGAGGTCTACGCGGCGGAGATCGCCGATCGCGCGGCGCGCAACAAGAGCGACTTCATGCCGCTCCACCTGCAGCGCGTGCTCGTCATCTCGTGCGTCTTCCGCGGCAGCCGCGGCCTGCAGGTTCGCTCCTTCGTCGACCTCGAGCGGGACGGCACGAGCGAGGAGGCCGGCGTCATCCAGTCGTTCTTCGACCGCGTCAGCGACCATCGGCCGCAGCTCGTGAGCTGGAACGGCGGCGGCTTCGACCTCCCCGTGCTGCAGCAGCGCGGCCTTCGCCACGGCGTCGTCGCCGGCCGCTACTGGGACATGGGCGACGACGACCGCGAGCACCGCTACAACAACTACATCAGCCGCTATCACCTGCGTCACATCGACCTCATGGACCTGCTCGCGATGTACCAGTCGCGCGCGAACGCTCCGCTCGACGCGATGGCCAAGCTGTGCGGCTTCCCCGGCAAGCTCGGCATGGACGGCTCGCAGGTCTACAGCGCCTACCTCGACGGTCGGCGCGACGAGATCCGCCGTTACTGCGAAACGGACGCGATGAACACCTATCTCCTGTGGTGCCGCTTCGAGAAGATGCGCGGCCGCCTCGACGACACGAGCTATCGGCGCGAGATCGGCATGGCCCGTGATGCGGTCGCCGCGATCGGCGAGCCGCATTGGGCGGAATACCTGGCCGCGTGGCCGGTCGAGGAATCGCGCGCCGGCGCGGATCTCCGGCGCGGCGCGCCGACGCCCGTCGATTCGGCAGCGATGCCCACCGAGGAGTCGACGGCAGCCGCCCCGGTCGCGATCGTCGAGACGACGACCGAGACCACCACGACCGAGACGACGATCTACATCGATTCCTCGAGCATCCGCGCGTAGTCGTCGCGCGTCGCCAGGCGCGGATTGGTCTTGTGGGTGTGGTCGGCCATCGCGCCGTCGATGATGCGTTCGTACATCGCGTCGTCGACGCCGAGCGCGGCGAGGCCCGACGGCAGGCCGAGGCGCTGGTTCATCGCACGGATCGCCTCCGCGACGGCATCGCCCGCGCCCTTGCCACCGACCGCGACGCCCATCGCGTGCGCCATGCGCTCGAGCCGGCGTTCCTTGACGATCGTCGGCGCGCTCTCGTTGAACTTCACGACCGCCGGCAGGAACATCGCGTTCAAGGTGCCGTGATGCAGCTTGGGATTGGCGCCGCCCAGGCTGTGACTCAGGCTGTGGACGCAGCCGAGCCCCTTCTGGAATGCCATCGCGCCCTGCATGCTCGCGCTCATCATGTGGAACCGCGCCTCGCGGTCGCTGCCGTCGCGCGTCGCCTTCTCGATGTTGGCCCAGGCGCGCTCCAGGCCGTCGAGGGCAATGCCGTCGGCGGGCGGATTGACGGCGGGCGCCATGAAGGTCTCCATGCAATGCGCGATCGCGTCCATGCCGGTGGCGGCGGTGAGGAACGGCGGCAGGCCCAGCGTCAGCTCGGGATCGCAGATGGCGGCCTTCGGCACGAGGTGCCAGCTGTGGAATCCGAGCTTGCGGCCGTCGTCGACGATGACGATCGCGCCGCGCGCGACCTCGCTGCCGGTGCCGGCGGTGGTCGGGATCGCGATCAGGGGCGCGACGCGCTCGCTGATGCGCGCGCTGCCGCCTTCGATCGTCGCGTACATCGTGAGGGGCCCGGGGTGCGTCGCGGCGATGGCGACGCCCTTGGCGAGGTCGATGCTCGAACCGCCGCCGATCGCGACGAGGCCGTCGCAGCCTTCGTGCCGGTAGAGGTCGGCGGCGGAGCGGACCGCGCGCTCGGTCGGGTTCGACGGCGTCGCGTCGAAGACCGCATGGGCGCGGCCGCCGAGCGCGGCGACAGCGCGATCGAGCAGGCCGGCGGCGCGCACGCCGGCGTCGGTGACGACCAGCGGCTTGGCGATGCCGGCGCGCTCGAGTTCCTGCGGGAGCAGGGCGAGGGCGCCGAAATCGAGCTGGACCTGGGTGATGTAGTTGATGAGTGCCATGCGTCAGTCTGGCACACTGCGGCGCACCTGTGCGAGCGTGCTTTCGCGCTTCCCGGCAACCCCTCATGCAACGTTCGGATTTCCGTTTCCTCGAGCGCCTGCGCGTGCGCTGGGCCGAGATCGATGCCCAGCAGATCGTCTTCAACGGCCACTACCTGATGTACTTCGACACGGCCGTCGCCGGCTACTGGCGCGCCCTGGCGATGCCGTACGCGGCGACGATGCAATCGCTGGGCGGCGACATGTTCGTCCGCAAGGCGACGCTCGAGTACGTCGGGTCGGCGGTCTACGACGACGTGCTCGACATCGGCATGCGCTGCGCCCGTGTCGGCAACTCGTCGATGAACTTCGTCGCCGGCGCGTTCCGCCAGGACACGCTGCTCGTCAGCGGCGAGCTGGTCTACGTCTTCGCGGATCCGGCGGCCAAGGTGCCGCTGCCCGTGCCGCCGGCGCTGCGCGCCTTGTTCGAGAGCTTCGAGGCCGGCGAGCCGATGGTCGACGTGCGCGTCGGCTCGTGGCCCGAGCTCCAGGCGGCGGCGCGGCCGATCCGCGCCGAGGTGTTCATCGGCGAGCAGAAGATCCCGGCCGAGATGGAATGGGACGACGCGGATGCCGACGCGGTCCACGCCGTCGCCTTCAACCGGCTCGGCCGCGCCCTCGGCACCGGGCGAATGCTCGAGCATGTTCCCGGCGTCGCCAAGATCGGCAGGATGGCGGTGACGTCGGCGTCGCGCCATGGCGGCGTGGGGCGCGCGGTGCTCGATGCCCTGCTCGAGGCAGCACGTTCTCGCGGCGACCGCGAGGCGGTGCTTCATGCGCAGCTCGGCGCGGCGCCTTTCTACGAGCGCGCCGGCTTCGTGCGGCGCGGGCCGCCGTTCGACGAGGCCGGCATCGCCCACGTCGAGATGCTGCGCACGCTCTGACGCGGCGAGCTCAGGCGACGACGGCGAACGCCTCCGTGTGGCGCGGCCCGTCGATCAGGCGTTCGAGCGGACGCGCCGCCGCGGTGATCGCGGCTTCGATCGCCTCGTCGATGCCGCCTTCGTCGGCGGTGCTCGGCGTCGGCAGCGCGTAGGTCTCCATCCAGGTCGACGTCTCGTCGCCATCGCGGACGAGCAACCGCGCCTGCAGGCCCGGCCACTCGTCGCGCAAGGATCGCTGCAGGGCGGCGACCGCGGCGCGCGCCTCGCGGGCGTGCTCGCGTCGCACGCGGTACCACACGAACAGCTCGCGGGCCGCCATCCCGCCTTCAGGCCGATGCGGCGACGTCGAGCGGCACGGAATAGGGAAGAGGACGCTGGCGCAGCGGCGCTCCGTCGGCGCTGCCGAGGCGGAGGTCCGCGCCGACCGCGGCGAGGCGGATCTCGACGAGCGCGCTGGCGCCGAGGTGCGCGGGATGCGGCGCCGCGTTGGCGACCGTGCCGGCCGGCTCGTTGGCGTCGCCGGCGACGTAGACGTCCTGGCCCGCGGTCGGTACCGCGTCGCAGTCGAAGAGCAGGGTGCGCCGCTTGGTCGTGCCGCGATACTGGCTGCGAGCGACGACCTCCTGGCCGGGATAGCAGCCCTTGTGGAAGTCGACACCGCCGACGAGCTCGAAGTTGACCATCTGCGGCACGAAGCGATCGACCGTCGCCGGCTCGATCGTGACGACGCCGCTCTCGACGTCGAGCCAGCGCCAGGTCTCGAGCGTCATGGCCGGCGCCGCGCCGACATCGATCTCCGCCGCCATCGGCGCCGCGAGGAGCGCTCGCGGCAACCCGCCGCCGTCGGGCAACCGGATCGCCGACGCACCGGCGTGCGGACGCCGCTGCCAGACCGCGGCGTCGCCGACGATGGCCGACGCCGCCGAGCCGGCGACGCCGAACAGGACGATCTCCTCGCTCGCGTCGCTCAGCCTGCACTTGGCGCGCAGCACGAACATCGACAGGCGCTTGAGCGTCGGGGCCAGCACGCTGGTGGGGCAGGAGAGCAGGAACTCGTCGTCGGCGGGTCGCCAGACGATGAAGCTCGCCTGGAGTCGTCCCTTCGCGGAGCAGAAGCCGGCGAGGCGTGCGGACCCGGCGGCCAGGCTCGCGACGTCGTTGGTGAGCTGGCCCTGCAGGAACGCGGCCGCGTCGGCGCCGCTCGCGCGGATGACGCCGCGGTCGGCGAGGCGGCAGACGCCGCCGATCGAGATCTCGTCGGGCATGCGGCCATTATCATCAGCCGACCATGGTGACGAGAGGCGCGGGTCTTGACGCTTGACGGGATCCGGTTCTGCCGCCTGGGATGAGAGTCGGTCGCCTGCTGTTGTTCGTCGCGCTCGCGGCGGTGGTGGTCGTCGTCTCGATGACGGCGTCGTGGTTGTCGCGCCCGCTGGTCCTCGCCGGCGACACCGTCGAAGTGTCGATCGAGCCCGGACGGACGCCGCGCGAGATCGCCGATGCCTGGGTGCGCGCCGGCGTGCAGACGTCGCCACGGCTGCTCTACGAATGGTTCCGCTGGTCCGGCCGCTCGAGACAGATCCGCGCCGGCAGCTACGAGATCGGCGCCGGCACGACGCCGATCCGCCTGCTCGACAAGATGGTGCGCGGCGACGAGACGCTCGCCGCGGTGCGCTTCAACGAGGGCTGGACGTTTCGCCAGATCCGCGCCGAGCTGGCGCGCGCCGAATCGCTCAAGCCCACCATCGCGTCGCTCGGCGATGCCGAGGTGATGGCGGCGATCGGCGCCGCCGGCGTCTCGCCCGAAGGTCGCTTCCACCCCGACACGTACCTCTACAGCAAGGGATCGACCGACCTCGCGGTGCTCAAGCGCGCGTATCGGGCGATGGAGAAGCGCCTCGCCGAGGCGTGGGCCGAGCGCGATCCGGCGACGCCGCTGCACAGTGCCGACGAGGCGCTGACGCTGGCGTCGATCGTCGAGAAGGAAACCGGGACCGCCGCCGATCGGGGTCGCGTCGCCGGCGTGTTCGTCAACCGGCTCCGCCTCGGGATGCCGCTGCAGACCGACCCCACGGTCATCTTCGGCCTCGGCGCCGCCTTCGACGGCAATCTGCGCAAGCGCGACCTGCTTGCCGACGGGCCCTACAACACCTACACGCGCAGCGGCCTGCCGCCGACGCCGATCGCGGTTCCCGGCAAGGCATCGCTGCTGGCGGCGGTTCGGCCCGAGCCGACCAAGGCGCTCTACTTCGTCGCCCGAGGCGACGGCAGCAGCGAGTTCAGCGAGACGCTCGCCGATCACAATCGTGCCGTGAACCGATTCCAGCGCAAGGGCTCGCAGTGACGCGCCGATTCATCACGTTCGAGGGCATCGACGGCGCCGGCAAGTCGACCCACATCGAACCGCTCGCAGAGCGGTTGCGGGCGCGCGGCCAGCGCGTCGTCTGCACCCGGGAGCCGGGCGGCACGCAGCTCGCCGAGACGCTGCGCGAGCTGCTGCTTCACACGCCGATGGACGGTGTCGCCGAGACGCTGCTCGTGTTCGCGGCGCGGCGCGACCACATCGCGCGCGTCATCGCGCCGGCGCTCGAGCGCGGCGACACCGTGCTGTGCGATCGCTTCAGCGACGCGACCTTCGCGTACCAAGGCGCGGGGCGCGGCCAGGACGAGAGCATGCTGCGCGCGCTCGAGAGCTGGGTCCAGGACGGACTCCGGCCCCACCTTACGCTCTGGTTCGACGTCGAGCCCGCACTGGCGG